>NZ_BCPZ01000045.1:0-67002 GCF_001950615.1 Candidatus Protochlamydia sp. W-9 | reverse complement strand
CCATTTTGACCTCTCATGTCATATTAAACATTAGCTTGGGAAAACAAATGTTTTAAATGATGCAGAGGTCCTTTGTCATTTAAATTTTATTCTTCTTATTTATTATCAAAGAGATAAATTCAAAATTCAGGTTAATAAACTCTCCGTTTAGATTAATTCATTATCCTGTGTCTAGCGCTACGCTTTCTTTTGTCGATGAGTTATTAAACCTACAATCCAAGGCGACTGTTCAGCTTATTGCAGAATTAAAGCAAACAGATTCTTCTATTTGTGAAGAGGGAACTTTAAAACAGGCCTTGATTAGACAGTCAACTGAATAGGCTAAATTTCAAAGCTTAAGGGTGGGAATGGGGGAGGAGGTCTTAGCAAAGTTCCAAACATCTAACCCCCCTTCTTTATCGCAGCAAGCCAAACGGCGCTCATCTGCATAAATACCTGTTAAATTACACTTTAATGCTTCTGCTTCTCTATCTTCCAATTTCTTTTTTTGTTTAGTAGAGCAAAAAGCTCCCACTGTTTTAGTCTTGTCTGTGATGTTTAGACAATTAATTAAATAGTAGGGATTAGTGACCACCCAGCAATGTTCTTGATCGCAGTCGAAGCTAAGAAATTGGACAGGAGAAAGATCAAAAGAGTGCATTGTAATCTTTTTTCCAGTAGTGGGTTCATAAAAAACAACATATCCCTTGTCAAAACCCACGGCGAGTTTTTCGCCATTATAGGCTGAAGCTGTAATACATTTAGATTTGGAGTTGAGATGAAATTTTGATTCTCTTTCAAGAGAGCCCTCAAAGATTTTTTTTCCGCTAGCAGCATCCCAAACTGTACAGAGGCGTTTCACCGCATCCTTCCCCAAAATAATGACGTGTTTTTCACCAAATTGCACGAGCTCTTTGGAAAGAGGATCTAAAAAGAGCCCGTCCAAAAGAATCGGTTCCAGATTTTGGGAGGCATTCTCTTTTCGAATAGCTTTGATAAAATAAAGCGTGCCATCTTCACATTGAATCAAAATTTGGTTATCGCGGCAATCGAGAGAGCGGATGGAAGAGCGGAAAAGGGGAGATTCGTAACATTTTAAGCCATTTTCTATATTAAAAATGGCAAATTGCTTGCGCTGAGGCAACACTAAAATAAGCAACTCCTGGTCAACATGGACTTCTTCAAAATTTCCCACCCTGCTTAAGGGTTTCGAAGGAAAAGGTTCTTTGAGTGGCCAGCGATAGAGGGAACCTTCTTGGGTCACTTGGATCATATGCCCTTCTAAATAGTGGATCAAACGAGAATTTTCGTCTTTTAGGTTATCAAAAACTAATTGACAGCCCTTTTCCTCAAGAGAATAGACTTGCGCAGTCCCAGGAGTGACTTGGATGAAAGCTACTTTTTTTTCTACTTTTAAACTAATAGGACTGAATGCAGCAAAACCGGGTAATTGGTAGGTGTCATGCTTACATCGATCTTCACATAATGTGGCTTTGTTACGTCTGACTTCTTTTAGAATTTGGTGCCTTTTTTTATAAATTTTCTTCCAATTTAAATTTAAGGTAGGGTGGGTCGAGAATGTCAACTTTTTCCATTGGCGACAAAATTGAGCTTTCCATAGGGAGGGATCCTCTGCTAGCTGTTGCCAGGCTTTACTAACTAAAGAAGCCATGGCGAGGTCTTTTGGGCTCTTAAGATGATTAAAAATGGCAACCTTTGTTTCTTCAGGTAAAGCTTCTATAGGGAATTTTAAAGAAATCTGCATAAAGCCTCTATCTTTATTAAGAGAAGATGATTAGTTAAATAATAACAATTATATTTAATAAGATTATTTTGTTCTAGGTTAAATTGATTAAAAAACGGTAACTAAAAAATTTATTAAAGATAAAAAGAAAAATTATAAGAGTTTTTGCAGTTCATTCTGCACAACAGAAAAAGAATACTGTAATGGCCTGATCGACCTAATCAGAATATATGCGGGAAGAGGAAAGCTGTTAGCTTATGATTTCATCATTATGCCAACTATAAAAACGCTTATTCAAAAAGAATTAGAATTTAAAAAATATTCGTTTGTTTTTTAACCCTATGATTTGATCAGTTTTTAATTGAGAAGCAAACCAAGCAAAGGTATAACTTTATCTTTTTTATTTTTCAGTCAATCGATTGATTAGATTGAGTAGAGGATATAGCAGAAAAAAATGCTCACTTTTGTTTAGAATAGTGATTTTTTTTAAGTTGGTAAAATGAAAGAATCGCAGTAGCGATTTGGAAAATACCAATCCAAGCAAAAATTAAACGAATTTTATTTAAGAAAGGTGTAGAAAAATTTTTATGAGAAGGAAAATTAAGCATTAAACCATTAATAGATCCAAGAAAAACAAATTTTGTTTTTCTATTTTTTGAGAATCTAGAATGGTACATGGTAGAGAAGTTTGTGTTACTGATAATGGCGAGCTTGAATCTTTAGAAGGATCAAGTAGTTTTGCAATTTTATCGCATTTTTTGTTAATCTCTTCCATTAATTGCTTAGATTCTTCTCCTTCTTGAGTCCGATACTCTAATTCATGCTCAAAACTTTTATAATTTTGTTCTAGTTCTTTTACACGTGTTCCAAATTCTTGTACATTTCCGGCTAAATCATTTGCTTCTTCTGCAAGTTGTTTGCCATCTTAAACAAGTTCTTTTACTTCTTTTCCAACTCTTTCCACTTGTTCGTAGCATTCTTAGTTTAGGTCAATAAAATGATCAGTAAGCTCACAGTAATATTTATTGGAATCACGAAAATTAGCTAACTCTTTCTCTTTTTCTTCATTAATTTATCGAAATAGGAGAAAAAGTTTTGGGCTACGCTTTAATCTTTTAGCAGGGTTATACAATTATGAACTTAAAAATTGGGTTTCAGAAGAACTCTATTTTAAAATGTTGCCCTCCTGAAAAATAATTTAATTTTTGTCATTACTCCCGGGGTAGATGTTAAGTTGCTAACGCAGAAACACTGCTGAAGTCATTAAAAAGATTTTTAGTAGTTTTTCTAGAAAATCATAAATCTTAAAATCAGCCCTGAATAGCTTGATCTAGAAGAAAAATAACTTAAAGGCAAGTTAAAAAAAAATGACTTAAAAAATGGTTAAAAAACACTTTAAGCCTCTAAAAAGTTTCTCGTTAAAGGGAAAATAGCTAGTTTTTTTCACTGTTTAATTGTTTTTTAAGACGCATTTTATTTCCTATCAAAAATGATTAATTTTCAATTATTGATATTGATACTTCCTTCAACTTTAATCTTCTTCCCACTTATTTGCCAAACTATTGATAAAATTTATTAATTCAAGTTGTATGGGGTCTGACTTATCCAGGTATTGTTGATAAAATTGTAATTTCTCTATAATTTTTGTTGAATAACCGATTGATTCACCATATTCTTGCAGCGCCTTAAAAAGCTTTTTATCTTGAGTCATAAGAGCCCAGCGAAAAACGGTCCTGACTATGTTTTCCATCCTTGTATTTAGATCTTCCAAGATGAGAGTTTTACCTTCGATACTTTCAAAAAAGATTTTAAGTAATTCCTTGTTTTCTTCACAACAAATAAGGTCAGAATCATCTGCTGCAAAGTGGATGTCAGCGCGATCCAAAGGATAATAATAAAAATTGGGGTTGTAAATCCATTCTTTGCGAAGCTCTTTAGGAAGTATAGCAAGGTTGTTTAATAAAGTTTGTTTGTTTTCATCGCTCAATGGATAAAATACATATACTTTTAGAAAGTTAGTTAAAAATTGAGCTTCTTTTACACCTTTTGCTTTTTCCAAAAAGCTATTTTCTAAAACAGCAATATGGTCGAGGAGGGGTTGAAATTCAGTTCTTTCTCCAATGTCACGTATGGAGATGGAGAGATCTACTTCATCTAAAGAAATCCATTTGAGCCGAGGGAAAAAGGCAATTAAATAAGCACACACTCTAGGTTTATCTAATTTATCTCCACATGCTATTATATGCTCTTGGAGATCTTTGATCCAATGATCGAATATATAGTCATCTACAATAATAGCTAGATCCTTACGGCTAAATAGACTGGCAAAGATTTTAGCAATTTCAGGCCTTAGTTTTTTGTTTACATCTAAACTATCAGAAAGGAAACCTTCAGCGATTCCGTTTAAGAACGCTTTTTTGCAATCGTCAGATTTGATCCCTATTATTTGCGAGATAATCTCCTCAGTTAGCTTATGACTAATATGGACACCTAATTTCTTTAAAACCCCAAGAATGCGTTTAAGTGGTTCTTGTTGGAATTTCCCAGAAAGGTCAGAAGCAACTGGTAGATCTTCCAAGTTTAGATCATTTATAAAATTAACAACAGCAGGTAAACCATTTTTAAAAAGCTCTTTAATTTTTTCGAGATAATCTAGAGAAGGTTTTGGTTTGGTAAGCTTAAGTAAAAAAGCACTCTGTTCATATTCGTATGGAACTACTTCAAAGTCATGACGAATGCATTTTTCAAAAACCAAGTAGCGTTTCTGTACATTCAACTTACTTAAATTCACAGGAACAGAACCCATGTTTAATTCTTGAATGTTCACAAAAACTTGATTGCTAGTGAGGCGATTGCCATTTGGCAAAGTTAAGGAAAAATTTGGTTCAAAATTGATCTTAATTTTTGAATTTTTGTCAACTATTTGATTGTCATCTGAAGATAGGAAATGGCCGTCAAAAATACCGTGAATCGTATACTGATTCTTACCTTGGCATGTTTGAACAGTCACATGCGTGGGTTTGGTATTTAAGCAGATGACATGAAAAATGAATCTCATCAAGATTGAGTCGGAATGGGGATTTTGGAGGCTGTATCCATCAATTACGATGTTAGGATGGAGATTCATTGGGCAAACCAAACAATCTTCATTATTTTCTGAAATTTTTAAACTAAATTGATGGTTCTTAAAATGGATTTCAGTGTTTCCAACAGTTTCAAGTGTTTCGTCAAAATGTTCATTGAAGGTTTCTTCACAGAGCGGAGCTGTAATGGGATCCATCTCTCCACTTTCTAAAATCTTTATAATTTTTTCGACATTAGTTTCAAATTCTTTTATATCAAATTGTCGTGGGTTTTTTGCGACATATATAGATAAGGCATAAGTGAAATCTATCACAACATCGGCGTATCTGTATAGCAACTTTTCGTTTTCAATACCCAAGGAAAATCGGATGGTTTCGCCTGTTTGACTCATATTAGATAAAGAAAATCCAAAACTCTGACGGGTGGCTAAGGGAAGTCCCCGTAATTCGGCTAATTTTACGATTAAATTTATAAAAGAGCTGATTAATTTCTCTTTTTCTCTTATATCCGTTATTTTCAATTTACTAATAAGAGCTTTAAAATTAATAGCAACGTAAACTGTCTTATTGTCTCCATTAGGTGTGATATTAGCAGCGCAAAAAGATTGCATTATTCGATCGCTCTCTCCATCATTTTTTTCGACATAAAGGATTTCCGAAATGTTCGAAAACCCTTCGGTAAGGATCTCATACATTAAATTGGTATTGCTGCGCACCTGTTCAAAATAGTCTGTCGTGATATGTTGAAAGTGGTGGCTCATTAAGGAGAAAAACCTGGCTTTTTCTGGGATTGGTGAAGGGAAATTAAGATTGCTATTTTTTGAGGAATTTCCAAGATGGAGGCAGATACCGCCAGAAAAATTGTCCGCACCGACTTGGACTAATTTGGCGAGGCTTTGAATACCAAAAATCTCCAATTGCCCCTTTTCAATAAACGGAACAAGTTTTTTAAGTGTTCTTTGAAGAATGGGATCGGATAAGTGATTAAGCGTGATATCCAGAATGAGAATCATTGTCTTCGAAGGATTTTCTTCTAAGGCACTTTGGATCCATTCGGCTATGTTATTTTGAGATAAAATTTCTTTCGTTGCATTGTTGGGATGAATATCGGCGATCAAAACATCCGGGAATTCATTAATGTCTTCGATCCAATCCACTTTTGTTGAGGAAATAAGAGGACTTTTTGTTCCCAGCAATTCTACTAAGTTAAAGGTTTCAAAATAATTATGACAAAGATGGGTCATTATGAACGGTTGTTGAAGCGCTTCAAAGCGTTGCAAAAGATGGTCGAAGATATGTAAAAAGCCGGTCATTGCGTAAGGAAATAAACCGATGGTTGTTTGAATGCTTGGGGGCAGTTTGCGCTCGTTTTGCAGGCAATCCAACAAAATTGACTCAAGATTTAATTCTGAAAATTTTTCAGGAAATGTCTGTAGGCAAAACATCACAATCTCGCACAGGTTTTGATAGGCTTTAGCCCACTGCACAATTTCCTTGTCTCCCGTTGCGTTTGAAATCCAGGGACTGACTTGAGAGTGTAAAAGGGGAGCAGCAAATTTAGTTAACTCATAATGTTCAAAAAAACAAATATGCCATTGTAAAATTGCTTTTCGATAGAGCTCTGAACCGGGATCGTCTGCAACCGTATAACTGTCTATTTCCTCTATTTGGCGATGCCAAATGGCAAGTGTATTAAGCAGATGAACGGGGGAGTAATTTTCTTTAATAAGAATGGATAGCCCGATTGCTTTTAAAGCACTGGCAAAATCTTCATTCCCTAATTCTTTCGTCAAGAATGCATTTAAGGCTAGTCTATCTGGAACAGCGCCCGCTTCGTTCAATAGCGAAAAAACGCCCATTTCATCAGTCTTCTTTTCTCCAAACATTTCCTTGCTGTCTAATGCCATGTATTGAAGCTTGAAATCACAACGCTTGAGAGGAGGCAATCTTGCACCCCACATCAATCTAAAATCGATATTGGATATTTGTAGGAGAAATATAACACAAAGGTTGGGATGATATTTTCTAGTTTTATCAATACATATCCCTTCTTTTAACAGTCGTTCCTTAACAATATCGTATGCACCTTTTTTTAAATCTGAAGGGGTAATTTCAACAAAAATAAATTTTTTATCTCTACAAATACGTTCTTTTTTCTTAATTTTTATTGGTATTAGTGATGCGACTTCTCGAATCTGTTCTTTAAAAAAAATCTTTAAAACAGAAATGGCTGAAGTGGCGCTCAGCTTGACTAAATTTAAGGGATTACCATTGGCAGGAAAAAAACAATGACGAAAAAAATCCTTCAGATGTACTTTAATCCACGGTTCTATCAATTTAAAAAGACGCTCATCCGCTGTTCTGATATAGCCAGATTTTGTTTGTTTAGCTAATAAAGGAGAACAATAGCCCAATCGACGGATTTCTTCCTCTGTAAATTCAGCATTGTAATGTTGATAATAAAGCAAATAGCAAAGGCAAGCACGTTTTTTTTCAGGTGTTGTAGCTATATTGTAAAAATACTCCATGACGCGAATGGGGCTTTGTTTAGATAATAGCGGGAATTGCCTCAACGGAGCTTCTGGAATAGCCAAAAGGGAGAGCTTTGAAACAGGGGGCAAGTGATGCTCTGAGAGAGGCATGTTCAAAAGAGGAGGAATATTTGTTTTCAATTGCTTTTTAGCATAAATAAAATGCCTTTGCAAATTTATAATAAGAACATACGCTTGGGGTTTTTCTTCAGAAGATAAAGATTCCCAAACTTGGTTAGAATGACCAGCATTTGGAAAAACGAGCATATCATTGATACCACAGCCCCATCTATCTTTGCTTACGGTGACGATTCGGATAGGAATATTTAGAACTTTGGCTAATAAATCACCCTCTCCCGAAGCAGCAATCCATTTTCTATCTTTTTTAATTTCTTCGGCTCTTTTTTTAATTTCTTCAGCTCTTTCATTAGGAAGACCTCTAGCAGATGTTTTAACGTATTCCTCGGAAATAACATTTCTCAAATACGCGATTTTATTTCCCTGTTGATCCAGGTGCTCTATTTTTATAGATAAAGTTTTCAGGCTTTCTAAAAAAGCATTCATAAAGCAGTCGCCATCGGCTTTAACGCCACATAACTTAAATCCTTCAATTTGTAGATGCACATCGACTCTATTTACCTTATCAATCATATCTTCTGGCAGTAGGGCTTCGGAATCGAGCCATAGCTCTTTTGCGATCTCAGCGAGCTTCCATTTTTTGGGGATATGAGAACTATCAAGCTTTGTCACCCGTATTTGCGCAGGCAATGAGTCTATATCACCCCTATTTCTTGGCAATAATTCTCTGCAAGAAGGATAAAGCCTTGAAGTGGCGCTGCATTTTTCTGAGAATACCTGCTCAATCGCAACCTTGGAGCTTTTACATGTGCTAGAAAGAGCTGCTAGATCTTTTAAAGGCAGATGTTTAAGAATCTTATCGAGCAAATCGGTGTTGTACCCAATTCTAGCATCGTCTATAATCGATAACATGGATGTTGGCCTTCTATAAAAATAATAGTTGTTTATCTTATAAAACTATTTCCGAAAAAGTTTGATTATTTGAATAAAGTTTTCTATCGAAATAAATAATTCTTTTTTACTGCAAATTAAAATTATATCCTACTATTAACTGTTTAATGGGTATTTTTTGTTTGTGAATGGCAGAAGCTTTAAATGTTATTGGATCTAAACTTTAAAAAAGGTCGATTTAGACATAGATTTTTCTGCTATTGGACTTATTGATCTATTCCCCGAGGTTGAACCATAATAAAAATGGGCAAAAGTTAAGCGCTAAGTTTTAGAAAATTTCTCATAAGTTGGAAGTGATAAAAGCCACTTTTTACAGATGAAAAGTCAAATCACAGTGAGATTGATACCCTTTGAAGTTAAGCCTAATTTTCAAGGATTCAATTCAAAAATGACAAATGTCATTTGAATCATTCTGTAATACTTATTAAAGATGATGCTTGACGCGTCCTTCCTGTTTTTTAGGCCCTCTAAAAATTTTTAAGGACGTATTTGCCAGGATTTCTTCATTCGACAGAACATCATCTCTCGTCTCTTTTCCTTTTTGCTAGCTTTCTAAAATAGAGTGGCAAGAAAAGCCCTTTAGAGCCCATTAAAGTGAATTGCATTTTTAGTTTACCAAATCGAATGGGATGGTTAGAGAAAGAACACTGATGATAACAAGAGAAAAACGAAACATCTGTTGTGCCCATTGTTGATCATTAGAAGTTTTTAAACCCCTCAATCCCATGAGTAACCATGTCAGACCTAATCCGATTGTCAGAAACAAATAAAGAGATCCGGTAAAATGGAAAAATGTCAATAAGCTGGATGTCAATGTGAAGATAATAATATACAAAAGAATGCGAATTTTCGTTATTTGAATTCCTTTTTTCAGAGGTAAAACAGGAATGTTAGCTGCTGAATAGTCTTGCAGACGATAGATGGCAATAGAAAAAAAATGGGGCATTTGCCAAAACACCATCATGGCAAATAAAATAAAAGCTCCTAAATCCAAATGATTGCTGACTGCACAGTAACCAACAAGAGGTGGAACAGCCCCTGCAAGGCTTCCTATCGCCGTTCCATAAACTGTCCGACTTTTCCAAATACTATAAAAGAAAACATAAATAATAAATCCTAATTCAGCGATAACTAGTGTCAAAAAATTGGTATAGAAATATAAAATAATAGCTCCAACGATTGCTAAAGCTAATCCAAATACAATAGCTTGTTTTTCAAAAATTACTCCTATCACAAGGGGCCTGTTCTGAGTTCGTTTCATGAGTCGATCTTTTTCAAGATCAATGTAGTTATTAAATACACATCCAGAAGCCATGATGAAAGCTAAACCCAGGATTGTTGAAAGAAAAAGTCCGAATTGTAATTGCCCTTTTGAAGCTAATAAAAAACCGGCCATCACTGTGACGAGGTTGCCAAAAATAATTCCTGGCTTAGTCAATAATAAATAGTAGTTAATCATGTGTCATTTCTTGTGTCATGTACCCCATCATGCGTTCATTCAAATCATGCATAATCCAAAGTGATCCGATAACGACGATGAGTAAAATTAATATTGTAAAGCCTAAAGCAATGCTTTCCCACCGGGGTTTAGGTTCTTGCCCAATATGCAAAAAGAAGACTAGCTGAACAAATGTCTGTGTTAGGGCAAAACCTATCAAGGTATAGACTAAATCTTGTCCTTTTAAAATTTTAAAAAAAACAAAGGAAAAGGAAAGGAGTGTTAAGATTAATGAGGCTGTAAAGCCTATGACATAGGATTTAAATGTTCCATGCCATTCTTTCTTTACGTCATCTAAATTTAGTTCATGACTCATTTAAGCTACTCCCAGTAAATAAACAAATGTAAATATCGAAATCCAAATTAAATCAAGAAAATGCCAAAACAAGCTAAACAGGGCTAAACGGCGAAAAGTAGAAAGCGTAATACCTTGATAAATGACTTGAGCAATCATCACGATCATCCATAATAATCCAAATGTAATATGCAATCCATGCGTTCCTACGAGAGTAAAGAAAGAGGACAAAAAGGCGCTTCTATCAAAGCCATTCCCTTCTCGAATCAGAAGAGAGAACTCTTGAATTTCTAAGAAAAGAAAGCTACTTCCTAAACAGAATGTAATGATCAACCATCCGATCACATATTTTTTTTGACTTTTAACGGCAGCGAGCATGCTTAATCCACATGTCATACTACTTAATAGTAAAATCAATGTTTCTATAAATGCTGTTGGCAGTTGAAATAGTTCGTGTGAAGAA
The DNA here is from genome assembly GCF_001950615.1 of Candidatus Protochlamydia sp. W-9. NCBI lineage: Bacteria > Pseudomonadati > Chlamydiota > Chlamydiia > Parachlamydiales > Parachlamydiaceae > Candidatus Protochlamydia > Candidatus Protochlamydia sp. W-9. Next base: position 56,380 of record NZ_BCPZ01000045.1, on the reverse strand, counting down.
GGGCCTCCAAACGTACTTTTATGTAAAACTGCATATGTACAAAAGAGGGTGGCAAAAAGTAAACAATCTGTCATTAAATACATCCAAAATCCGAAATACGTTTTAGAAAACGTATCTTGATGTGGATCTGGAGCAAGAATATCGGGTTGTCGATCAAGGGTATCTTGATGATGAACTATTAAAGATGAACTCATTGATTTTAATTACCTCTTTGAATAGGAATCTTCTATTTTTTTGATTTCAGCAACAGTAATGACGTCATGAGGATCATCTTGAGATAATCGAACAATCAGACAGGCTAGAATTCCGACAAAACTTCCTAAAGCAAGCCACCAAATATGCCATGTCATTGCAAATCCGAAAATCAAACTTAAACTTCCTATATAAAAAGCCATAGGGGTATTTTTAGGTAAATAGATATCTTCATAGTTTTTTTTCTGTTCGGGTGCGACACCTCTTTTAATTGCCCACAGAGGGTCAATTTGATCGACTGTTGGAATAATGGCAAAATTATAAATGGGAACAGGAGAAGGAATAGACCATTCTAGAGTTCTTCCATTCCATGGATCGCCACCCGTACTATCCCAATTCTTTTTGCGATTTTTAATACTCCAAAATAATCCAAAAAATTGAATAAATGCTCCACATGCTATGATAAAAGCTCCAAAAGCAACAATCAAGAAGAGAGGGTGCCATCCTGTCGAAACGTCATAGTGGTCTAAGCGTCTTGTCGCTCCCATGAAACCAAGCATATAAAGAGGCATAAAGGCTAGCAAAAATCCACTTAACCAACACCAAAAAGCATATCTATTTAGTTTTTCATCCAACATAAAACCTGTAAACTTGGGAAACCAATAAGTAAATCCCGCAAAAAATCCAAATAGAACACCGCCAATTACCATTCCATGAAAATGGGCAATTAAAAATAAACTATTATGAACTTGGTAATCAACGGGAGGGGAAGCTAGTAAAATACCTGTCATTCCAGCAATTGTAAAATTTAACAAGAAAGCGAAGAACCAAAGCATGGGAGAAGTAAAATGAACCCGCCCTCGAAATTTTGTGAAGAGCCAATTAAAGATTTTAACACCTGTTGGAATAGCGATAATCATCGTCAAAATCCCGAAAAGGGCATTGACATGTGGGCTAGCTCCCATTGTAAAGAAATGGTGGACCCAAACGACAAAAGAGAAAAAAGCAATTAGAACGAGAGCCCAAACCATAGAGACATACCCAAACAACCTTTTTTCTGAAAAAGTGGGAACAATTTCAGAGAAAACTCCAAAAATGGGTAAAATCAGAATATAGACCTCCGGATGTCCCCATGCCCAAATCAAGTTCACATACATCATTGGGTTTCCGCCACCACCAGTCGTAAAAAAGTGCATGTCTAGATAACGATCTAGCGAAAACATAAATAAAGTTGCAGTTAGAATTGGGAAGGCAAAGATGATTAAAACCATCGAGCACAAACTACTCCAAACAAAGATAGGCATCTTCATTAAAGCCATTCCAGGACAGCGCATTTTTAGAATGGTTACAAGAAAATTAATCCCGGAAAGTGTACTTCCGATTCCTGAAATTTGTAACATCCAAATCCAGTAATCAACTCCTTCGCCGGGACTGTATTCTAGAGCCGAAAGAGGAGGATAGGCTAACCAGCCGGCTATGGAAAATTGACCAATGGCAAGTGAAATGAGTGTTAGCATTGCCCCGGCTGTAAAAAGCCAAAAGCTAACCGCATTTAAGAAGGGGAAAGCAACGTCTCTAGCGCCGATTTGCAAAGGAATAATTAAATTTAAAAGTCCGAAGACTGCTCCCATGGCTACAAAAAAGATCATTGTTGTTCCATGGGCAGAAAAAACTTCTTGAAAATGTGTAGAAGAAATAAACCCTTGAGAATCTCCGACAGATAAGGCTTGTTGCAATCTAATCATTAAAGCATCTGTAAATCCTTTAAAAAACATGATCAGTACAACGATAATATACATAATTCCGATGCGTTTGGGATCAACTGTCGTGATCCATTCATTCCAAAGCCATTTCCACCTTTTAAGATAAAAAATCAGGCCAATCAAAGCGATACCGCTGATAAGCATCATCACCACGGCAAAATTTTGACTGGACTCATGTTTAAAAGATTCTAAAGTGAGTTTACCAAACATATTTTAATTATTTCTTTTGAGGGTACATGTATTTATCAATTGTTAGATCAAAAAGAGAATTTTCTTCTAATCGATAAATTTCTACTGGGTTGTTTTTACTGGGTTTTGCGATTAGATTATATTCGTTTTGATTTAGAATATTGTTCGATTGTTTCGCAGAAGCTAACCATTGTTGGTACTCTTCTTCTGTTGAAGATCTTGTAATGAAATTCATTCCTGAAAATCCTTCTCCACTTAAATTTGCAGAAGATCCTCGATAATCTCCTGTGCGATTGGCAATTAAGTAAAGTTCGGTCTGCATACTCGGCATTGCATAAATTTGTCCTCCAAGTTCAGGAATCCAAAATGAATTCATAGGGGCATCGGCAGTAATTTCAAAATGGATTGGGGTGTCTTGAGGGATTTGTAGAAAATTGATAGTAGCAATTTTTTCTTCAGGATAGATAAAAAGCCATTTCCATTGCAAAGCGATGACTTGAATAGTGATTTCTTTTTTATCTGAGATAATGGGCTTATAAGGATCGAGCTCAGCTGTTTTTACCCACGTTAAGACGCTCAGAAATATTATTAAGACTAAGGGAATGCCCCACCAAATAAATTCTGCAAATTTGTTATCAACTAGATCTGGATCATATTTTCCTTTGGGGTTATCCGCACTATATTTCCATGAAAAAACAAATGTCAAAATGTAAACAGGAATAACCACCAAAAGCATTAAGGCTTGAATGATCAAAAGAAGATTTCGTTCTTTGACAGCAACCCACCCTTCTGGAAATAAAATGGCGATAAATTCTTTGAAATGTAAAATCTCTAGAACCTGCATAATTAAAATCAAAAACAAGATTAAGCCGGTAAAAAATAACATGTAAAAGACAGATTTTCTAGCTACTTTCATCTTTAAGTTTATTCCTTTAATTAGGGCGAGATTTATGAAGGATTTTCATTCAATATCTAAATCATTTGCCAATAAGAATTAATTATCTGGTTTAAGCGACGTGTTTGAGATTTGCTATCACGCATTGATTTATCTCTAACTATTATACATTTATTTTTGAATGGTATAAATTTTCAAAATAATCATATCTGCGGTTTTATGGCTATTAAAACTTACAGAAAGAAGATGAATTGATGGGAAAATACGTATACAGACTGTTTAAAGGGGTTTTATGCGTGAAGTAACAAGAGGGCGGAAGGATGAGTCATATTTTAAAATTAGTGATTTGTTTGTTGATTTGCGTCGGGGGAGGTTGGGCAAGTGGCTGGATCACTTCCTCTAGTGTTCATCAGTGGTATCCAACGCTTATAAAATCATCTCTTACTCCTCCGAATATTGTCTTTCCTATTGTTTGGACCTTCCTTTATGTATTCATGGCTATCGCATTATATTTGGTTTGGATCAGTCCTACAAAAAATAAAAAACCTGCTTTTTTTATTTTTGGTGTACAACTTATTTGTAATTTTCTTTGGTCGTGGATTTTTTTCTATTTACAACTCCCTTTTATAGCTTTGTTGAATTTGATGATTTTATGGGGATTAGTTTTAAATACAATAAACGTGTTTTATCAACACTCTAAACTGGCTAGCCAACTTTTATGGCCTTATTGGATTTGGATAAGTTTCGCTTGGTACTTAAATGCCTTTATTGTTTTTTATAATTAATATGCGTTAAAGAAAAGGCTTCCAGGAAAATAAGGCGACTAAACAGGATGAATAGGTCAATAAAGGAAAGACCAGTTGAAAATGAGAGAGGGAATTATTCCTCCTCCCATTTTAAAAATTAAGCAAACAGGGGACGTGCATTATCAGTTCTGCTATATGCAAAAAGATATGGGAAGAGATTGGCAGCAACGATTAAGGATATACTTTTTAGAGGGAAGCGGTAACCTAAAGAAGCTGCGAGGGCAAAACTTCCTGCACAAGAAATACCAGTTCTCAAAGTTTCTCCTACAAAACCTAGTTGATGCTGATCCTTTGCAAATTTTTGAAATAGAGGACTAACCGCTCCATGAATCAAGGTGGCAGTGATTGCAATAGCGCCATGTACAGAGGTTGTTTTTGCATCGTTGAGGATTAAGAAACTCACCGCAAAACTAACCACTCCTGCAAAAGTTGCCGCTTTAACAATATTTTTTGGTAGGCGGTTAGCATAATTAGAAATAATGTTTGACGTTGAAGTATAGATAGATTGAATACTCATGAAAATTTTCCTTTTTTGTTTGTTAAACTCTTTTATGATAAAAGAACTGCATTAATAGATGATAAATTTAAAATTAAATACTTATTTTTTATCATCAGCAAATATTCAAAGAAGTTCGTCATAAAATTTAAGTAAATAGAAGGTAAAAAGAAAGATAAGTTGAAAAATGAGGGGGTAATTATCCCCCTCATTTTAAAAGTTAAGCGATATGCTACACGTGTAAAACATGTTACATGTAAAACATGCTACGTGTAGAATCAGTTCTGCAAGGTGTATCAAGAAGATATGGGAAGAGATTGACAGCAAAGATTATAAATATCCTTTTTAGAGGGAAGTGGTAACCTAAAGAAGCTGCGAGGGCAAAACTTCCTGCACAAGAAATAACAGTTCTCAAAGGTTCTCCTACAAGACCTAGATGATGCTGATCATCTGCAAATTTTTGAAATAGAGGACTAATCGCTCCATGAATCAAGGTAGCAGTGATTGCCATAGCGCCAGGTACAAAGGATGCTTTTGCATTGTTGAGGATTAAGAAACTAGCAGCATAACTGAAAGCTCCCGCTATAGTTGCCGCTTTAACAGTGTTTTTTGGTATGTTGCTAGCATAATCAGAAATAGTGCTTGACATTGAATGATAGATAGATTGAATACTCATGAAAATTTCCCTTTTTTTTTGTTAAACTCTTTTATGATAAAAGAACTGCATTAATAGATGATAAATTTAAAATTAAATACTTATTTTTTATCATCAGCAAATATTCAAAGAAGTTCGTCATAAAATTTAAGTAAATAGAAGGTAAAAGAAAGATAAGTTGAAAAATGAGGGGGTAATTATCCCCCTCATTTTAAAAGTTAAGCGATCACGCGATGTGTAAGTTTACTTGTGCAAGTTGTACCAAGAAGATATGGGAAGAGATTAGCAGCAAAGACTATAGATATACTTTTTAGAGGGAAGCGGTAACCTAAAGAAGCTGCGAGGGCAAAACTTCCTGCACAAGAAATACCAGTTCTCAAAGTTTCTCCTACAAAACCTAGTTGTTGCTGATCATTTGCAAATTTTTGAAATAGAGGACTAACCGCTCCATGAATTAAGGTAGCAGTGATTGCAATAGCACCATATACAGAAGATGCTTTTGCATTGTTGAGGATTAAGAAACTAGTAGCATAACTGAAAGCTCCCGCAATGACTGCCGCTTTAACAGTGTTTTTTGGTATGTTGCTAGCATAATTAGAAATAGTGTTTGACATTGAATGATAGATAGATTGAATACTCATGAAAATTTTCCTTTTTTTTTGTTGAACCCTTTTATAATAAAAAACCTATGTTAATAAATTATAAATTTAATGTTAACAATTTGATTTTTGTAGTCAATAAGTACTATAAATTAAGATTTATTGGCAATCAAGAGATTAGAATGAATATAACAAATAAAAGTTAAGTTGAAAAAGGAGGCACAGTAACTCCTTCGTTTTAAAGTATGGTGTTAGGGGAGTACGGTAATTGTTTGATTAACTTTAGCTAGACTAAATAAATTTAGTAAGAAATTAGTAGCAACCACTATAGATAGGCTTTTTGAGGGAAGTGGTAGCCTAAAGAAGCTGTGAACGCAAAGCCTCTTTTCAAAAAATTAACTAATAGAAATCATGTCGAAATTTTTGAAACAAGAGTTTATTGCTTCGTGTGTCAGGGAAGCAGTAATTAACCTAGCATCCATATCTGTGGGTTTTATAGGATGGGTGAAATTGTGCGGGTCCTATTTAATGGTAAATGCGCACTATAAAAAAGGTGAGTTAAGAAGAGACTGTATTTTTCAAAATATTAAAACTTCATGCGTGATTTTTGATCAATTCGATAAAATCTAAGAGAATTTTGAATTTATTAAGGTTGATTCAAAGCTGTTACTATTTAGATAGGTTTTTACCTAAATAACTTACTAACAAATTATTAATAAATATTGGCAGGCTGTTTTTTTGCTGTGCATCTGCCCACTTTAAACAATCCTCATTACTTGCAAAGTTTCGAAATAAAGAATTGGTGAATTCGCCTATTTATAAGTATAAGTGTATAGTAATAATTTCAACAAATTATGTTTAAATGAAGTGTTTTGCCAAAAGTAACCCCAAAGTCTGTTAAAGTTTTGAGTTTTTTTATAGTACCTGATTTACGAGAGTGTTTTTTTGTATTGGATTAATATAGTTAGTGGCTGTGTTTGTCATAGAATGATAAATTGAATTAATAATATTTATTATAAAATTTTACGTTTCTTAGCATATTATTATGAAAAAACATATCGAATTTTAGGTAAACTTTAAATTTTTTTCTTTTTGCATAAAATATCTCAGCCACCTTAAATTTCTCAATTAATTTAGCATCCAAACATAAGGCTTTATGAAACTTCGATCTCTTTTTTTTAGCTCACTTTTTATAAGTCTCAGTATCTTACTTTTATTTTTTCTTGTTAGAGCTTGGATGCAAAAAGATATTTTTGAAGAAGATCAAAACTTTGTTTGGGTAGGGGCTATTATTGACAATCATGATCAATTGATTCCTTCTTTTCTACAAACGATCGAAAAATTGTATTATGATAAAGCAAAAATGCATTTGCAAATAGATTGTTGTAATCAAAATAAGCATGTAAGAAAAAATGTGGTGCAGTGGGTTGAAAAAAATAGGAAATTTTATCAGAGTCTTGTTTTTGTGGAACATATTTTAAGCATAGATGAAAAAAAACATTTTATTGAAAAAAATAAAGTGCTTGCAAATATTAAAAATGGGTATTTGGCTAATTGTCAACAGCAAAGCTGCAATTATTGTTTGATTTTATCTTCCGATATGCTTATTGCTCCTCATACGTTAAAATATCTAATAGAAAAAGATAAGCCCATTATTAGCCCGCTTTTAAGGCCTTTTCCCCAACCTCATGATCCTTATCGTAATTTTTTTTGCGATGTAACGGAAGAGGGATATTACAAACACCATGAAGATTATCTAGCAATTGCAAATCGACAAAAACTTGGAACTTTTCAAGTCCCTTGTGTGCATGGTGTTTATTTGATTCAAGCTCCATTCTTAAGTCAGCTGAGCTTTACTGAAGGATTTAAAAATTATGAATTTTTAGCATTTTCTACATATGCTCGAAAAAAAAATATGGGTCAATTCATTTGCAATGAAAGAGAATTTGGCTTTCTCATGCATTTAAGCGATGATGCAACATTAGATCAACAGAAAAACTTTAAATTAGTGAATGCAGAAAAAGAAATTACACCTGCAATTTTTCATTCTATTCTTTCTCCTTATTTTACAAACGACTTTTATTTGAGTGAAATTGCAAAAGGTTTTAATCTGGATCAATACCAAATTTATCGTGTTTATAATCGAGACCTTTTTTTACTAGACGAAAACAATGATCGCATTAAAAGTCATACCATTAAGCAAGGTGCCAATTGGGAAGAACATTTTTATTCTCAGTTTCAAACATATGTAAAACCGGACACAGTTGCGATCGATGTGGGTGCACATATAGGAACACACACCTTAGCTCTCTCAAAATTAGTGGGAGAAAAAGGAAAGGTTTATTCATTCGAACCACAAGCCAAAATATTTTGTGAACTCGCCATCAATATGTATTTAAATAATTGTCATCAGGTAGAGCTTTTTCACAAAGCTTTAGGGGTAAAAAAGGAGTGGAAAGCAATGCATATTCTTAAAGAAGAATATGAAATGGTTTCTTCTCCTTGTTATTTAGACAATAAAAATAAAGTTCAGATTGTCGAGCTAGATAATTTTCATTTACACAATATTTCATTGATTAAAATCAATGTAGAAGGATTTGTGATGGAAATTTTAGCCGGAGGATGGGAAACAATCCAAAGAAATAAACCTATCATGATCGTCAAAATTTCTAACAATGAGCAAAAACAAAATAAAATTCAAACCATTGAAAGTTTTGGGTATGCCAGTTCAAATTTATCCGGTAATGATTATTTATTTATCCCGTTAGAACAGTTAGGGTTGCTAGAAGAACCAAATTAAAATAATACCTGATTACTCATGAAAATAGCATTCATATATTTCCATTATTGTTTATTCTTTCTTACTCCTATTTTATCAGCACAAAATCAAACACCTGCTATTAACCAGGAGCCAGCTCCGTTATCTATTGTTTGGGAAGGGTCTTTTTTAGACTTGGGAAGTTTGTCTCTTGTCAATCAAAGTTTTTCAAAACAATTAATGCAGGTACCTGGGGTTAAATTAACTTGCGTATCAAATAGAAATTTAAGTTCCTTGCAAACTTTAGCAGATCCTAGAGTAATTGATGAATTGAAAAATTGGGCTCACATTGTAAAAATAGAATCTACCCAAGAAGCTCAAATTACAGTGCGACATAGTTGGCCTCCTAATTGGCAAGCACCTAAAAAAGGAAAATGGGTTTTAATGCAGCCTTGGGAATATGGCTATATCCCTTTAGAATGGGTTGAAAATATTAAAAAAGTTGATGAAGTTTGGGTTCCCACGCATTTTGTTAAGCGTGAATTTGTAGAGTCTGGTGTTCCAGAAAGTAAAGTTGTTGTGATACCCAATGGGGTTGACTTTCTGACATTTAATCCTCACATTGAACCTTTTCCTCTCAAAACAAATAAAAAATTTAAATTCCTTTTTTTAGGAGGCACAATTTATCGAAAAGGTCCTGATTTACTTCTGGCGAGTTATTTAAAAACTTTTACTAACTTTGATGATGTCTGTTTGGTTGTCAAAGATGTGGGAGTTAAAGATGCGTATGCAGGGCAAACATATGAAAAAATGTTTAAAGAGTTTCAAGACAAACCTAATGCGCCCGAAATTATTTATCTTGATGAAAATTTAAGCGCGAATCAAATTGCAAGTCTTTATAAAGCCTGTGATTGTTTAGTACATCCATATAGAGGAGAGGGATTTGGTCTCCCAGTTTTAGAAGCGATGGCTTGTGGCTTGCCAGTTCTTGTGACTAAAGGGGGAGCAACAGATGATTTTGTGACAAATGCCTATGGGTGGCTAATTCCTTCTTTAAAAAAATCGATAGGTTTACATTTTAGTGGTTATACGCTTGCAGGGGAAGGTTGGTTAATGGAACCAGACATAGAGGCTTTGTCAATGCAAATGCGTTGGATTGCTAATCATCCTTTTATTGCAAAATCTAAAGGTGCGGCTGCGAGTCAGCATGTTAAAGAGCATTGGACTTGGCAAAAAGCGGCTGAACAAGCATTAAATCGTTTAAAACTAATCGCTAACTAGCAACTGTATTTAAGCTTTAAAAAAGATTGAACTGCCTTTATCCACTAGTCTCAATGCCATGTGCTCTCATTTGGAAGGAAGTGTTCGCCGTAATGAAGGAGAAAATTTGGGATTTTCCTTGACATGGCACTAGTTTGGATGGATATGAAGTTGTCTTAGATGCTCTTATAAGTTCAAATTTTTCTTTGCCGTCAACTTAGCCAGCATTATTATTATTGATATGATCTTATGATGTGTGGATTTTTTGAAACTTAGAGTTCAATGTTTGGCAAATTCTTGCGCTTACAAAATTTTTGCCTCATAGGTAAATTTCAAGCAAAAATTTTGTTATTTAATCTCGATAATTTAGAATTTTCTTTGAAATTTCTCATTTCATTCGCTTTTTTAAAAAATTGAGAACATACGTTTCTTCAAAACTAAGTTCCATGACTAAATCTACAGATTTTTTGCTTGGGCGCTTTGTCATCTTAAATAAAGTTTGATCTAAGTAAGCGTTAAAGACTTCTGGATGGACATAACTTTTGCGACAAATGGCTGGGGTATTGCCTAACTTTTTAGCCACTTTTTCTATGGCTTGGACAATGTTGCGCTTTGCTTGCGCATGTGAGTCAAAGTGTTCGAATTCTTGCAAAGCAAAGACAGTCAACACTGTTCCTGCCCATGTACGGAAATCTTTAGCTGTAAAATGATCGTTTGTGATCATACGTAAATATTCATTAACATCTGTAGAACTGATGGATACAGGCATGGCATTTTCATCCATGTATTCAAAAAGCTCTTGTCCCGGCAAATCTTTACAACGCTTGACAATTTTTGCTAGACGTTTATCGTATAGAGTGATGGTATGCTGCTTTCCACTTTTACCAAAAAATTTAAAAGTCATTTTTGTTCCTTCAATCGAAACATGGCGATTTTGTAGGGTTGTTAATCCAAAAGAATTATTTTCTTTTGCATATGCTTCATTTCCTACACGGATGAGCGTCATTTCTAATAAATAAACGACTACAGCCAAAATTTTTTCTTTTGACATCTCAGTTAAAGATAAATCTCGTTTGATTCGTTTTCTGATTGTAGGGAGTGCTTGAGCAAAAGCGATCATCTTGCCATATTTGGTTTCATCGCTAACTTCTTTCCAAAGTGCATGGTAACGGTATTGTTTACGACCCTTTGCATCTCGTCCGGTAGCTTGGATATGACCATTAAGACTCGGACAGATCCAAACATCTGTATAGGCAGGAGGAATAGCTAAAGCTTGAATACGTTTAATTTCATTAGAATCGATAATAACTTTGCCATTGCTATCTTTATATATAAACTGTTTGCCTTTACGCTCTCGCGTAATTCCATGTTTGAAATTGTTCACGTAAGTTAAATTAGCGACTTCAGCTAATTTTTTTGGATCAATTTCTGTGCAAGCCTCGGGCTTTATTTTAATTTTCTTCATCGTAAATCTAATTTTAGTTGCTAAATCATCGCTTATCCTGCCCTATAAAAAATTTGGATTTGAGTTGCTTTAGTAGGGAGATAAAAATGATAAGATATCTTTTGCCTAGAAGTTAAGCAAATTAATTTGTAATCACTTTACCAAATTAAGAGAAATCAATTTAGAAATTAAAATCTTCATCAAATTTAGTAAAAAAATATTGATTTGACTTGGATTTTAACTTTTTAGATAGAAGCAAACATAACAAGTTTTTGACATAGTTGCTCAAACTTTTAATTTTTTTAGGAGAGTCTAATCTTAAGCAAAGCTGGTTTATTTTTTAAAGCTAGTATGTTTAATGTATGGCTATATAATTTTTTTTAAGAAATAAACTAAAAAAATTATAAGTCAATCGAACCCCTATTTAATTTTTTTTAAATATAAGATCAAGCTCAGTTTGTAGTTTGAAAATGGCTAGTTCTTTCGCTTTAGCCTCAATTTCAATTGTCATTGCCGGAAAATTGAACCAACAGGTAGGGAAATCTTGAATATCAATATAGTCATGATGCCTTTCTCGTTTTGGTCCATTCCAGCCCTCTAAAGGAGAAGATATATGGAAAAGGGGTTCTCGATTCCATGTTTTATAAGCCTGAATGCTTGCTTGTTCTATGGACAATTCATCGGGTAAACAACGATGGTGATGAACATCATAAACTAGGGGGATTTTGAGTTGTTGACAAAGGGAAAGCAGATCTTGGGGAGTAAAACACCGATGATCATTTTCTATTGTTAAACGTGTGCGAACGCGTTTTGATAAACGTTCAAATCGCTCTGCAAAATTAGTTAGAGCCTTTGCTTTATTTCCGTATGTTCCTCCTGCATGAATGTTGATTACATCTGCTCCTAATAATTCTGCTATTTCTCCATGGTATTCTAGTTCTTGAATAGAATTTTTGACGACATGCTCGTGAGGGGAGTTAAGAACGACAAATTGATCAGGATGAAAGGTTAGCCGAACAGCATTTGTTTGAGCTAATTTTTTGCAGTATTCAAATTTTTGGAAGATAAGCGCAGCTTCTGGTAATTGCTCAAGTTGGTAACCATATTGAGAATGTTTAAATAAAGGAAGAAATTCACTTTGAATTCGAAAACTCCCAATATTAAATTGTTTACAATATTCAATAGCAGCTATCAACGTATTTAAATTACTTAAGATTAATGTACTTAAAAAATTTAAATAAGGTTCACCTCGATTACTTAATCTTGCAATATACGCCACAGTTGTCGTGCGAAACTTAATTGGAGCTTCTTTAAAAATACAGCACAGTCCCCATCTAATTTTATGCATTGGATATTCCCTTGTCATGATCACCTATCGTTTATACATGTACAATACTATCATAAGAAAATTGGCTAGGCTAGAGATCTAGTTTGTTTTTGCCCGGAGATAAAGATTTAAATATCAAATTTTGCTAATTCCCAATCATCCTAATCTATTCTATTTTTTAATCATTGAAGCAATTGTTGTTTCTCGAATTTTTCATCGATTTGAAGATACTTAATTGGCTGCATTCTTCCTCTTAAATGAGATAAATTTAGGAAGTTTCTTTTTGAAATATTTGATCAGCGGGATAACTAATATGAGTCATTAAGCAAAAAAATCTCATTTTAGTTTTCAATCCTCGCTATCCATTTCTTAGGAAATTGAAAAATTTTTTGCAAAAAACATGCGAATTCTTTTTGGAAGAAAAATGGCAAAAATATTACGAACTAGCTTCTAGAAACGGCCACGTTCACAAGGAAAGCTTTTGTGATTAATAGCCTAAGGGTTCAAATATTTTTCTGTTCAATAGGATGTAGGGATTAGAATAAGAGGTTTAGAAGAATATTTTTTAGAGGACTGAATAAAAAAACTGTTATTGATGCTGCGTGAGTTTTTTGATACTCATGCAAGCATCACAACATTTGATGAAACTCCAGACATTGGATACAGTTCGAACTTTTCCATGGAAAGATTATCAGCAAAAATTGGTTCAATTTCCTCTTATCAATGGTCTGTTATCCGAGGGAATGAAGTTGAAAGTTTCCCATGCTTAAAGTAAAATCTTTAGCTTTAGAGCTCGAGAGTTGAAATTTCCTACTGGATGAATTGTTCAATATATGGGACAATAAAGATAAAGTACAAGATACTAGTAACGAGTGAATTTGAAGAATGGCTTGAGGAAGAGCCCCCAAAATCGCGAGTTCAAATTGCTAAAAGAATTGAAAACGTCCGAGAAGAGGGACATTTTGGAGATCACAGACAGGTAAGAGACCACGTTTGGGAACTTCGATGGGAAAATGGAAGGCGCATCTACTACTCTTTAATACCAGTCAGCCAAGTGCTGCTACTTTTAGGAGGAAATAAAAATGGCCAGACCAAAGACATTAATCAAGCAGAAAAAATCTATAAGGACTGGGTCTATGACTAAGTTTAAAAAACAGCCGCGTGAATATAATCCAAATAAAGATTTATTAGATGAACAATTGATTGCCAAAGCTATTTGGGAATGTTTGAAGAAAAATGATCCTGATGGTGTGATTGAGATTCTAGAGGCTCATATCAGTGCCAAAAACAAAAGTCAACTTGCTAAAGAGCACGATTTACCCAGAACGACTCTATATCATACCTTTAAGAGTAAAAATCCTACTCTTCATACTCTTGCTAAATTGGTACATGCAACAGTTTAAAGAGCAGGTCTTCAAGGTAATCAACATCACTTCGACATCAAATTCGCTAATAAGAAAACAAATAGCTGTGGTTTGCAAATTGCTGATTTAGTGGCTCATTCCATAGCCAGACACGTGATTAGGCCAGAACAACAAAGCATGGCCTTTGAAGTAGTTAAGAAGAAGAATTTTGGGATATCTCTATATAATGGGGGTAGGATTAAAATGTTATCCTTAGAAAGCGAAAAGCCTCGGTATACACCGAGGCAGGACGCCGATCGGGAACTCCCGATCCAGTCATCTTTTATGATACAAATTTGAAATTCAGAAAACAAGAGTTATCTCCTATTAGCTTTAATAATCAACTCGATATCAATAGTTTGTAAGAAGGTAGAGTATGAAGGATGTAACATCAATCTTAGAGAGGTTTTTAAAAAGAGTTGAAGATAGTCCTTCTCTAGAATGGTTCATCAAAACGCTTCAAGATTTCATAGATTTTGTCTACTCAGAGCCTCAAATCTACCCTTTGATTGAAACTCTCGACCAGGAGAATAAACAAACGAACCTGCTTCTCAAAACAACTGCTGAAGCTGCAATACGGGATATTAATACCGTGGTCAGTCAATTGGCAAAGCAAATAGAAGCAAATGCTCAATTAAAAAATTTGATTGCTCAAGATTTAATAACGAGAGCTTTTATCAAGGAGAATGGAGTTCGGAACGACCTAGAAAAAAGATTATACGAACTCTGGGAGCCCTTACAAACTCTTATACAAACTATTATAGATAGGGGTTACCAGGACCTTGTCAAAGATTTCGCTAAAATAATCCAAGTGGGTTCTAATCATATTATTGAGCGGCTAACCTTTTCTGCCAATATTGATCATTGGTGCAAAGAAGTAGAAAGGCAAAACACCAGCTTAAGCCTAGTGAAGGATTGGCAACAATTGTTATTAATACGCGAGTGGACCAAAAATGAGATTTCTAATCAGGCTTTCAGAGAAAATTTAGGTCATATAGTTAAACACGAAGCGATTAAGTTGAGTTTTAATAGACTATGTGATCACTTTATCGTTAATGTTAAACAATCGAATCATCAGTCTATTAATTTGCAGCATGTTGAGCGGTCTACTCCTGTTCTAAAAAACCAATTGCTAGACCTACTAGGTACTCACTTTGTGATTAGTGCGGTTGAGCTCTTTATTCACTCCTTTGATTGTCAAATTTGGCTTATTATCCATTACAATAACGGGGATCAGGATCATCGTTTTGTGGCTCGGCGAAGAGAAGGGAGCCAAGCTTATGAATTTGCAATGAATCTCATTCATAAAAAAGCTGGAGATGTCATAGATGATTCGGAGCTTGCGGATAGACGAAATGATCTAGGAATCAGGGGAATATTAAAGGATATTTTCTTTCGAAACAAAAATATCTTTAATGGTCTTTACGTCAAGCTTGACCAATTGCCCATTAAAATGTGTCAGAAGCAGCTTTTAGAAGTTCTTTCGCCAAAACAACAACCAAGGCAATTGCCATTTCCAACTGATGAGTACATGGCTCAAAAAAAGAAACTCAAAAACCAAGTTTTGTTTAAATAACTATTTTTCTTATTTTCAAAATCTGACTCATTCTGTCAGAAAATCCATCTTTTCCCTCTATAGACGTTTGTTATTCTGACTTACCTACCACTTAACCTTTTTTGACGTGCTTATATGTTAAAATAGCCTCATGAAAAGCAAATCAAAGAAATCTCATCATTCCTCTACTTGGCTAGATGACCAAGCTAAGCATCATGTATGCGGTTTCTTCGCCCTGCTTTTAAAAATTGATAAACGTAACAACCCACAAAACTATGCATATCAAAAAAATCGAGATCATTCCAATCAAGCCTCATGAAGGATTAATTGGTTTTGCAAGCGTTGTTCATTGGAGATTATCTGTATTTGAGCTCCATTGGCGTCCATAAGCGTTTAGACGGTAAGGGATTTCGCATCACTTATCCGACCAAAAAAATTGGCGATGCCAATATGGCTATTTACCATCCCATTCAGAAGGAACTAAGCAAAGCCATTGAGCAAGCAATTATTAAAAAAGCAGCTCAATTATTTATTTAAAAAACGTAGAAAGGAGAAATAACAAATGAGTAAGGAACCGCAATTAGCCATTGCTTTACAATTTTTAAACGCATTTGATGAGGAAGGCATTTACACCTTTCAAACCTTTGACGATAGCAAAACTCTTAAACGACCCTATCTAACGCGGGTTTTGCATGGTAATCTACAGGATCGAAGTTCTGAATTAATTCATCTAAACAGTCAAGGAGCTGGCATTTTTTTCACAGTCAATGCCACAGATGGTAAAGGGCGAAGTGCCTCTCATATCATTAAAGTCAGAGCTGTTTTTGTTGATTTGGATGGAGATCCGTTAGAGCCTATTCTCAATTCACCGCTTGAACCCCATTTTATCATTCAATCCAGCCCTAATAAATATCATGTTTATTGGCTAGTTGAAGGGATATCTATCGAAAAATTTACTTCGATACAGAAATTATTATCGACTTATTTTCAAGGAGATGAAAAGGTTTGTGATATAGGCTTGGGAAATTATGTGGAAATCTCCTCGCTGCCAAGCTAAGTGTCGCACTAGAAGTCATCAAGCTTGTCGTAACTTAGCTATGGCTAACGGCCGATGTCGCATGCATGGGGGTAAAGCTAGGGGACCTAAAACAGAACGAGGTAAGACATTATCAGGAAAGGCCAATTCGAAGCACGGTCTCTATTCAAATAGAAGTGCTATAGAGAAACAATCATTTCGCAAAATGATAAAAGATTTTACGAAAAACTTAGAAGCTATAATTGTAACTTAAATTAAATAAATCATCTTACAATGTGCAGCTGACCATCGAGCTCTATAACTTCGTGCGTAATCCCTTTACTTGAGGCATACATCTCATAGATTGAAAAAGCAGCTGGTAATAAAAATACAGGATTCAAATTGGTTAGTGCTAATGAAGAGATGGTCTGAATCAGGCTTCCAAGAGCATGCCATTTATAAATAGTATCGAGTTTTGTATATTCGCGACTATTTAGAAGAGCTGAAAATTGATCTGGTCTTTGATAACTAGCTTTTAAAGTACTAATAAGATACGAAACTTGAATTTTTTGAAAAATCAAAGATAGGCCTGGAACTAGGATAATTAAGGACTGAGGCTTTTTCCAGCCATACTCCATTTCGATAATACTTTGTTTTATAGTATGAAAATTAATCATGATTATTAAATTGTTGAAATTTAGTAAAATAAAATTTTAGCATAGAACTTTTTTTAGAGCAAGACTTCTTTACCGATAGGTTATTTATCAAAATGAAAGCGATCATTTTAGCTAGAGTATCAAGTAAAGACCAAGAGAAAGGCCAATCTATTCCAGCACAAGTCAGACGTCTTACGGAATATGTAGAAAGGCGCAAAATTGAAATAGAAAAAGTTTTTCAAATCACAGAATCCTCGTCTAAAGATACAAGAAAGCAATTTGATGAAATTATCAAGTTGGTCCGCAAGCATCGCACAAAAGTAGCTCTGATTACAGATACGGTTGACCGCCTACAAAGAAGCTTTCGTGAGACGCCTATTTTAGATGAATTGCGAAGACAAGGAAAGCTTGAACTTCATTTTTAAGAGAAGGATTGGTGATCAATCAAGAATCCAATAGTGCTCAACTTTTGCAATGGGATATTGGTGTTCTCTTTGCTTCAAGCTATGTGCGGCAGCTTAGCGATAACGTTAAGCGGAGCAAGGAGCAAAGTGTGCGCAATGGTGAATGGATATGTAAAGCTCCCATAGGCTATAAAAATGTCACTCTGCCAACTGGCAAAAAGACAATTGAAGTAGATGTATTAACAGCTCATTATGTCATTAAGATGTTTGAGCTTTATGCTTCTGGCCTTTATTCACTTAAGAAAATAGAAGATGAAATTGCTAACATGGGATTATGTAAATGAACTTGGCAAGCCTATCAGAGCCAATCAAATTGATTTTATTTTAAATAATCCTTTTTATTATGGCGAAATGCGAGTAAAAGGGCAGCTTTATCCTCATAACTATCTACCTTTAATTAGCCAGTCTTTATTTGATCAGGTCCAAGCAGTAAAGGCAGGACATGATAAAGCGCCTGTGCATTATGCAGGTAAACCACTCTTATTTAGAGGGTTGATTACTTGCGATGAATGTGGTTGCTCATCATAGGAGATATTAAGAAGGGAAAGTATGTTTATTATAGCTGCAATAATGCAAAAAGAATCTGTAGAAAGAAGTGGATTAGAGAAGAAGTTTTGCTTGCGCCCTTGCTAGATTACTTTGATCGCATTCAACTTCCTGACGATGTAGTAAAGGAAATTCTTGAGCATTTGCGTAAAGTTTTTGAACACGAGCAGGAATTTTTTAACCAAGCGCAGTCTAGCCTTCGAAAAGAGCTCGATCAAGTACAAAAGCGACTTTCTCGCCTGATTGATGAGCATCTAGATGGCAAATTGATGCAGCGATTTATCAGCAAAAGCTACAGGAATATAAGAAGCGTCAGCGAGAAATTGTTCAGAAAATGGAAGCACACGTGGAAGCAGATGAAACTTGCTTGATTACGATCAAAGTCGTGACCGACTTGGCAAGGAGAGCTAAGGAAATCTTCATGAGTTCGAACTTGGATGAAAAACGAGAGCTTTTGAATTTTGTCTTTTCGAACTTGAAATTAAGAGAGAAAAGTTTGCCTGTGACACTGCGTGAGCCGTTTTCACTACTCATGGCAGCATCACATCAACCAATATGTCTCCGGATGCTAGATTCGAACTAGCGACCAATGGATTAACAGTCCACTGCTCTACCGCTGAGCTAATCCGGAATATTTAAGAAGTGCTTATCTTAGAAAAATCGTCATTTAAAGACAAGATTTTTTTAATTTTATACTTAAAATAATTTAAGGATATTTTGAGAGATTTTAAAATCCGATCAAAATAAAAAAGGGAAGAACAAGATGTTCTTCCCTTTACTCTTAAGAAAAGCAAGAATGGATTAATAATCCATGCCGACAGGTGCCGCAGGAGCCGGTTTCTCTTCTGGGATGTCTGCAACAATAGCCTCTGTTGTTAATAACATAGCAGCAACAGAAACAGCGTTCTCTAACGCGCAGCGAACAACTTTAGTAGGATCTAAGATACCGGCTGTGATCATGTCTACATATTCGCCTGTTAATGCGTTATATCCTTCTTTTTCTTTCATTTTTTCTACAGCTTGCAAAATGATGGCACCTTCTTGTCCTGCATTTTCAGCAATTTGACGAAGGGGAGCACTTAACGAGCGCGCCATGATTTTAGCACCTGTTTTTTCATCGCCTTCTAAACTGTCAGCTAAACTATTAACAGCTGGAATGCAACGAACAAAGGCTGTTCCACCGCCAGGAAGAATCCCTTCTTCTACGGCTGCAGCGGTAGCCCTTTGTGCATCATCTACACGGTCTTTCTTTTCTTTCATTTCGATTTCTGTAGCAGCTCCGACATGAATCACAGCAACTCCACCGACAAGCTTAGCAAGTCGTTCTTGAAGTTTCTCTTTATCATAGTCCGAAGTGCTTTCTTCAATTTGACGTTTGATTTGTGAAGCGCGATCAAGAATAGCCGCTTTTGTTCCAGCCCCTTCAACAAGGGTGGTTTCATCTTTTGTTAAAACGGCTTTTTTAACACGACCTAATTGTTCGATTGTTGTTGTTTCCAATTTTAAACCGATTTCTTCACTGATGAGTTCTCCACCAGTAAGAATGGCAATATCTTGTAACATGGCTTTACGACGATCACCAAAGCCGGGTGCTTTAACAGCACAAACTTTTAAACCTGCACGTAGGCGGTTGACAACAAGCGTTGCAAGAGCTTCTCCTTCAACATCTTCAGCGATAATAAGAAGAGGGCGGCCTGTTTCCACAACGGCTTGTAGAAGCGGAATAATTTCTTTAATCGCACTGATTTTTTTCTCATAAATTAAGACATAGGCATCTTCTAGGATACATTCTTGAGATTCCGAATTTGTCATGAAATAAGCGGATAAATAACCTCGATCAAATTTCATTCCTTTGACGACATCAAGTTCAGTTTCAAATCCTTTGCCTTCTTCAACAGTGATTGTTCCATCACGGCCAACTTTTTCAATCGCTTGAGCTATCATTTCTCCGATTTCAGCATCGTTATTAGCAGAAATAGTGGCTACTTGTGCGATTTCATTGCGATCATCAACTGTTTTGCTTCTTTTTTTGAGTTCTTGAACAATAACTTTAACAGCTTTTTCCATTCCACGTTTTAGATCAAGGGGATTAGCACCTGCTGCTACATTTCTAAGTCCTTCAGAGTAGATTGCTTCAGCTAATACTGTGGCAGTCGTAGTTCCATCGCCAGCTTTATCAGCTGTTTTACTAGCAACTTCTTTAACCATTTGTGCGCCCATATTTTCGAACTTATCTTCCAGTTCGATTTCTTTAGCAACAGTGACTCCGTCTTTTGTGATATGGGGAGTTCCATAAGATTTGTCAATAACGACATTACGTCCTTTAGGACCAAGGGTAACTTTAACAGCGTCAGCTAAAGTACGGACGCCTTTTAAAATTTTTTGTCTAGCATCTTCTTTAAATTTAATAATTTTAGCGGCCATTTGAAATCTCCTGTGAATGTGAATAATTAATTATTTTTCTACAATGGCAATGATATCATCGGCACGAAGAATCACTAACTCCTCATCATTTAGAGTTATTTCTTGACCCGAATATTTTTCCATAAGGATCACATCACCGATTTTGACAGGCATGGGAACTAAGGTACCGTTTTTATCTTTTTTACCTGTTCCAATTGCTATGACTTCTGCCTGTTCTTGTTTCTTTTTTGCAGTATCGGGGAGAATGATTCCTCCTTTTAACTTCTCTTCGGCGGCTAAGCGGCGAACAAGAACGCGATTTCCTAAAGGTTTTAGTTTCGTGATTTGAGAGACTGTTTGAGTTTGTGTCATAGGGATCTCCTATATTTATTAAGTTAAAAGTTAATGTTAGATTCCGCACTAACTATCTAATGGTGATTGAGGTAGTCAATATAACCGGCTAAGTTTTTTTTAGCAAGTGAATTAGCAGTGAATCAACTTAATTGCTAATTTTTTGTTTTCTAACTAAAGTTAACATGCCGACAAGAAACCCATTTCTCTGTCAGCAATTAGGTAGGTTAGACTTTGACGTCTGTCAATAAAGTTTCAAGTTCATTCAAAAGTTGATCAAATTTTTGAATAGTAGATTTGACTGGAAGGGGAGATTCCATGTCAATACCTGCCATCTTTAACATTTCGATAGGGTATTGGCTGCAGCCACCTTTTAGAAAGTTCAGATAGTTTTCACGATCTTGTTGTTGACCATTAACAACTTTGTCTGCTATGGCAAGAGCTGCACTAATCCCAGTTGCATACTGAAATACATAAAAATTATAATAAAAATGAGGAATACGAGCCCATTCAATATCGATGGCTTCATCAATTACAACGTCGGGGCCAAAATATTTATGATTGAGTTTACGATATTCTTGCTTAAGAAGTTGAGGTGTGAGAGGAATATCTTGTTCTACTTGTTCATGGATTAAAAGTTCAAATTCAGCAAACATTGTTTGTCTAAATAAAGTGGCTCGAATATCCTCAATTTTCTGATTGACTAAGAAAATTTTCTCAATAGGATCTTGACAGCGATTAATAAGTAAACGACTCAAAAGATCTTCATTAAAAGTTGAAGCGACTTCTGCTAAGAAAATAGGATAGTCGCTATATTGATAGGGTTGTGTGCGGCGACTATAAAGGCTGTGCATGCTATGGCCAGCTTCATGAGCCAATGTAAATACATCTCTTAAAAGATTCTTATAATTCATAAGAATATAAGGCATACTGTCAAAACATCCACTAGAATAAGCACCCGAACGCTTATTTCGGTTTTCGTAGCGATCTACCCAACGCTCTTCTTTTAATCCTTTCGCCAATAAAGATTGATATTCGGAGCCGAGAGGAGCGACAGATTCAATGACAATATCTTCTGCCTCTTTATAAGATAAACGAATATCCACGGCACTAGTTAGAGGGACGTAAATATCGTAAAGATGGAGTTGGTCTAATTTCAAGATTCTTTTGCGCAAGCCCATATACCGATGTAAAACCGAGATTTTTTCTGTTACAGCCTCAATTAAAGCATGGTAAACAGATGTGGGTATATTTTTAGGGAATAAGGCTGATTCTAAGCAGGAAGTATAATGTCTAGAACGTGCTTGAAAAAGATGGTTTTGCACTTGACCCGAAAGGAGTTCACAAAGAGTATTTTCATAAGCTAAATACTGATGATGATACTGGTTAAAGGCTTTTTCTCTCAAAAAACGATCTTGGTCTCGAATATATAGACTATAAGTAGCATGAGACAGGGCATGTTCGCTTCCTTTATCATCTTTGATAGGAGCAAATTTAAAATCTGCATCACTAATTGCATTAAACGCTTTATAAGATGTTTGCAAGGCCTGACCGGCAAAAGCTAGTAATTTTTCATTTTCGAACGATAATGTATGCTTTTTGGTGCGGATAATTTTTTCTAAATGAAATTTATAAGCGACTAAAGCAGGAGAGTTTAAATATTCTTCTAATTGTTCATTAGATAGAGCAAGCAATTCAGGTTGAAACCATGAAATTTCTTGAGAAAACTTGTGAGCAATAGTCAGAATTTGCTCATAAGATTTTTTAAATATTGGATTCGCAATATCCTCGTCATGACGTAAATGAGCATATGTGTAAAGTTTAGAAAGCTCTCGATCCATGCCCATCATTAAATCTAGAGTGTTTTTAACATATTCAGGGCCTCGGTGAAGTGAACCTTGTAAAGCTTGGATAGCAGGGCAAAGTGATGTTTGCTGGCTTCCAGCATTAGAAAATGTTTGAAAAGCTTGTTCCCAAGCTTCATGAGAAAGATAAAGTTCTTCTACATTCCAACGGTCACTTAATGAAACTTCTTCACGAGATTTAGTCATATTTAGCTTCCTTTGTTTCAAGAAATATCAATAATACTTTATTTTCGATAAAGTTTTTTAAAACTGGTGATAGTATTAGTTTTTTAGTTTAAAGGGAATATTTTGATGAAAATAAAAGCTAAAATTTCAAAAAAAAGATGATTGATGAATAAGTTTTAAAGATCATTAATAAAAACTTGGTTTTTTTTAAGAAATTCGTTAGTTTTCAAGTGAATTTCATTAGATAATTTGGATTATACATAATTAAATGGTTTGAGAATCTGTTTTTAACAAATTCAAATTTTTGATAATTAGTTTCTTAAGTTGAATAATAATAAGCTTTACTGGTCTGTTTCTTCTTTAATTCAGCGAATAAAAAAAATATAAATTTTAATTTTTCCCATTAACTGATTAAGCAAAAGCAAAAAAGTAAAGTGTTGAGAGGAGGTAAATATGTTGAAAACAACTGAAAAGTCTGTTGTTAAGGGAAAATTTATTGTTAGTAACGATCGAGGACTTCATACAAGGCCTTCAACAGAACTTGTAAAGTGTGCAAATAGTTTTAGATCTCAAGTTTTCTTAAAATATCAAAAGCTTGCTGTTAATGCAAAATCATTACTTGGCGTTTTAATGTTAGCTGCTTCAAAAGGAGCTAAAATTGGGATTGAAGCAGAAGGGGTGGATGCTCAAGAAGCTGTAGAATCTATTATTGAACTTGCTAACAATAATTTTTATATTAAATATTAATCGTTTTTAAAAACAAAGGTTTTTGCTTAGCTTTGCAAAAATCTTTGTTAAAGTTATTCTTCAACTGCAATTGTTTTTTCTAACACTTCTTTTGTACAATAGACAGGTGCATTATTCATCAAAGCTAAAGTTAAGCAATCACTAGGACGAGCATCGATTTCTAGAATATGTTTCATTTCTCCAATATTTTGTTCCAAAAAAAGCCTTGCGAAGTAAATTGTATCTTGAACGTCATTGATAACTACTTGTTTAACTGAAATGTCTAAACCGTTAAAAATTTTATCTATTAAATCATGTGTTAGAGGCCTTGGTCTTTCTGCTTCAGTCAAAAACATTTGTAGGGTTTTACCAATTTGAGGGTCCGTATAAACGGCAAATCGTTTTTCGGCAGTTCCTAAAATAACAACTGTATAAGATCGCGTTTGCATGATTTTATCAAAGTTAAGTTGAATGAGTTCAGATTGCATATAAGCCTTTTTGTCTGATTAGTCTAATTAATCATATTTAATGAGATTTCTTTATACTATCCTAATTTTTTGAAGAAAAAATCTATTATTTTAATCAATAAGCATTTTTTTATAAGTCATGCAACAATTTTAGTCATTCCATTTTGGTATCCAATGATAACACGCCCTGCTAAATTAAAAAAAAGCCCAGTTTCTAAAACCCCGGCAAAACTTTTAAGCCGATTATGTTCAAGAATAGGATTGTCAATAGGTTCAGGAAAACAAATGTCAAAAATATAATTTCCATTATCTGTACGATACAAGCTCTGATCTTGATTAACTCGTAATGATCCGCAATAACCGTGATCCTTAAGTTTTTTTACTATATGACGAAATGTAAATGTTGAAATCTCAGTAGCTACGGGAAATTTTCCTAACTTATTCACAAGTTTAGTCTCATCGATAACAACGATCATTTCTTTACTTGCTGAGGCAATGAGTTTTTCTCGTAATAGAGCACCTCCTCCTCCTTTAATCATCTGTTTGAAAGGATCTATTTCGTCCGCTCCATCGATTGTTAAATCTAATTCTAAAATAGTGTCTGAATCGACAATAGGAATGCCAACCAACCGAGCTTGCCGCATGGATCGTTCTGAAGAGGCAATTGCAGTTATTTTTAGGCCTGCTTGACAGCGCTTACCCAAAGCTTCAATGAAGTAAGCTATTGTGGAACCTGTTCCTAAACCAATAATCATTTGATCTTGAACAAATTCTACAGCTTTAAGAGCAGCTGCCTTTTTTGCTTTAATGGATGGAGAATCGTTTGTTTGTGTCATATAAAATCCCTTGTCAAAAAATAAGCTTATTAATCAGAGAAATTTATGCCCCAAAGGGACAATCAATAGGCCTGCATCTCTGTATTTAAAGCAGGATAAATTCTATTCCATAACCACTCATTACTTGCAAACAAAGGTTTGTATGTTCCCAATGTTTGGTATCTACAAAAGCTAATTTTCCTGTTTCAGTAAAAACTAAATTTTGAAAATGGGTATCCCATAATTTTACATGACAAACCCTTTTAAAAATTTTATCGAGTGTAGAAGCATCCATTTGTTTCCATTGTTTAACATTTTCTTTGTCAGATAGTGGATACATATCTTCAGCAATTAAAATGTACCGGGCTTCATTCAAAGAGTTTGACTTTGGTAAAGGATAAAGCCATTTTTTTGGTACGCTAAATATATCTTCAAAACTAAACGCTTTGATACTAGCCT
Organism: Candidatus Protochlamydia sp. W-9; assembly: GCF_001950615.1. Classification (NCBI taxonomy): domain Bacteria; kingdom Pseudomonadati; phylum Chlamydiota; class Chlamydiia; order Parachlamydiales; family Parachlamydiaceae; genus Candidatus Protochlamydia; species Candidatus Protochlamydia sp. W-9. The sequence goes on along the minus strand of NZ_BCPZ01000045.1, from coordinate 31,106 downwards.
CAATCGTTTGTGATCCAGTGATACGCATTGTCCATTCATTGTAATGCGTTTCATGAGGAATATGTTCTTGGCAAGCAATTTTAAAGATGTAACCAGGGATTGCTGGATGTTTAACAATAGTACGTAAATAATGATCTTTTAAGATTTCAAATCTGTAAGTAGTCAATAAATCAAGTTGACATATTCCCTCCATCAATTGTTTTTCAAATGATTTCAAAAAAACGGCTGTAAGATGATGAGGAGGTATAAAAAACGGAGATAAAAATAATCTCACGAAGTCGTCATGTGATAAAGGAGTATCTCCGGGAGGCTTTGGATTTTTTTTAGGAAAGCGATAAGAAGATTTTTTTTGTTCTAAAGAAATAATATCGCTGTTTACGCTGTTTATTAAGCTTAACCAACATAGAGTAAAATAAATGAGCTTTTTTATTTTCTTTCTATTCATTTAAAAATCTTTTTTTTACGAGGTCTATCCATCGTTTAATTTGAGAAATTTATAAAATTGGCGAAAAAGTTGTGTAAAAGTAAATTTAGAATGATGGTTTATGCGATTCATCATATGTTAAAGCTTTATATTAGGAAAAGTTTTTAGGGTCAGCATTTTTTTTGATTTGGATGTATAAAAATTTAGTGGTTATTATATTAACTTCACTGCAGTTTTTTTTATCCTTTTGTCTAAGCTAAATGGGAACTAATCGCGCAGAAGCAGACTCAAAACTTATAGTAACGCCGCATCTCTAACAGGAAAACTTGTGATGATAAAACTAAGAAATTTGAAAGGGTTATTGACCCAAATTTTTCCGGAAGAAGGTTTGATAGATTATTGTCCGAATGGTTTACAAGTGGAGGGAAAAAGCGAAATAAAAATTTTAGCAACAGCTGTCTCAGCAAGTTTAAATACAATTCAAATGGCCATAGAAAGAAATGTGGACGCACTTATTGTTCACCATGGAATTTTTTGGCAAAGAGATAGTTATGTGATCGAAGGAACTAAAAGGGAAAAGCTTTTTACTTTACTGAAATCCGGGGTTTCTCTTTTCGCATACCATTTGCCCTTGGATAAGCATCTTATATTAGGCAATAATTGGAAGGCAGCTCATGACTTGGGATGGGAAAAGTTAGAACCCTTCGCCTTTATGAATGGAATTCCAATTGGCGTCAAAGGGAAAATTAAACCGACAAAACGAGAGATTGTTAAAGCAAACCTGGAAAGGTATTATCAACATTCTGCTAACTGTGCTTTGGGAGGGCCAGAGCTTATTCAAACTTTAGCTTTAGTGTCGGGGGGAGCTCATAAAACTATTTTGGACGCAGGTCGAGATCAGGTGGATGCTTTCATCACGGGAAGTTTTGATGAACCTACTTGGCATCAGGCATTTGAAGAAAAAATTAATTTTTATGCATTAGGACATTCTGCGACCGAACGCGTAGGTCCGCAGGCATTAGCCAAATATTTAGAAGAAGAATTAAAAACGCCTTGTCTATTTTTAGACGTATTTAACCCTTTTTAAATATGAGTTTTCTGATTTCCAGTTGTTGCTGAAAATATTCAGCAACAACTGTCCTATCTACTGTTATGTAGAAGAAGCTTCTGAAGAAGCTGTGATATCTTCAGCACCGTTGTGCTTCATGATTTCTTTAACACGTTTAACTAAATCATCGGAATTTGCACGAATCGCTAGCAAAATTCCACCAGATTTTAAACGGTTTTCATAACGTTTAGCTTCATATTCAGGAATACCGCCACCAACTAAAGCGCCAATAATTCCACCAATTGTTCCTCCAGCACCAAGCCCACTTAAAGCGGCCATGATAGGTCCTGCTGCGATGAATGGTCCAGCTCCCGGAATTGCTAAGGCCCCAATTCCAGCTAAAAGTCCAAGGATACCACCCGCAATACCACCAGCAGTAGCTCCAGTTGTTGCTCCTTCTGGTGCTTTAGTATTTTTTTCGTGACCTAAGCTACCTGGTGTCGTCTCTTTTGTTTTCTCAGAAGCTGTTTGTTCTGAAGAATTTGGTAGACGTTCTTCTGTTCTCCAATTGCGGACGCCAGAAAGATTATCGAATTCATGGAAATTTTCATTTTGAGGAGAAAGAAATGAAATGTCTGCTTTACTAACTCCGGCATCGACAATTTCTTTAATCGCTTTCTCTGCCTGAGCACGTGTAGACAAAATTCCGTAAATTGCTTGATTAGTCATAAATTCTCCTTTTGTTGGAATTCTCATCTTATAACCTATGAGAAGAGGAAGAGATTAATGACTTGAAAAGTATTCAAATAATTTAAAATTTTTCTCTCATCACACTAATAGGAAAGATGAATTAAAATAGAACCCTTTAACAAAATTATTCAACATCTAGCTTGTTTGATAACCAGGCTAGATGTTGAAAATCATTAAAACACAAATTCTTTATACAAAGATTTAACTTAAAAAATCAATCTTTGGATAAAAATTTATTAGCGATTTTCAGCTTTAACAGGTATTTCGCGTATAACTTCAAGTTGATTATCCACATTCTTTACGCCATTAATAGACTTAGCTTTTCTACTAATTTGATTTTTTTCATCTTCACTATTGACGGGCCCACGTAAAGTAACAACACCATTAATTGTGATAATTTTAACATTTTTCCCGTTTGTAGATAGGGTTTCTTCTTCAACTAAAGCTTGGCGGATTTTTTGTGTGATAGCGCGATCTGCTTCGGTTTCAGATTGGTCTATAGGTGTTAAAGTATGACCATTACGATCACGAGCATTACGAGCAGTATTGTCAGCATTAGTTTGATGTGTATTTTCACAGGCTGTTAAAGCTAAAGAAAGAGCAGTCAAAGCAAATAAATGTTTTTTCATTTTAAAATCCTCCTTACGGTGTTTATATACAAATTTAATAACAAATGTAAGTCTTTAACGTCAGTTGAAACGTTTTATTTTTTTAAAGATATGTAAACTCCTATTAGTCCAAGTATTTAAGTTTTCATTGTAGATTTGATTAAAATGCTCAAAATAGGACTTAGTTCGGAGAATAGAGGATTTAAAAAAAAAATCAAATAAATAAAGTTTTTAATTCAAATTAAAAAGTCTTTATTCATTTATCAAGTCTATCATATGGCATTTTTTATAATCATCAAGAGAGTTTTTCAAAGCGATATTTTTAATGAAAAATAACTTTGATGAAAAAAGGAGTGAGAATTTCGATATCAAAGCATTGACAGAAAAGGACATATCTAGAAAAATGTCGAAACCAATTTGACTAAAGCGCATTGAGATAATAAACAGAGGGATACAAAACTTAGTCATAGACAGGAAAAATAAGCGTTAACCCTTAATTATTGAACTTTAGATATGGCACTTTCGACACTTAGGCAAGGATTTAAATATGACAAATGTAATTGATGTTTTACGAGAGCGCGGGTTTATAGATGCTGTGACAAGTGAAGAAATTCGTCAGCTAACAAACCAGCCTATTAAAGTTTATTGTGGATTTGATCCGACTGCCGATAGCTTACATTTAGGAAATTTGGTTGCTATCATGGGTCTTGCTTGGTTTCAAAGGTTTGGTCATACTCCAGTAGCTATTGTGGGAGGAGCAACTGGAATGATTGGCGATCCATCAGGAAAAAACGCTGAGAGACAACTATTAGATGAAAAAAAGATTCAACATAATCTAAAAGGTATAAGTAAAAATCTAGAAGCTATCTTAGATTTTAATCACCCAACTGTCCCGGCAATCATTTTGAATAATCTTGATTGGTTTAAAAATTTTACTTTTATTTCTTTTTTGCGTGATGTAGGTAAATTATTTCGATTGAGTCCTATGCTTGCTAAAGACAGTGTAAAGACACGATTAAATTCTGAAGAAGGAATGAGTTTTACAGAATTTTGTTATCAGATTTTGCAAGGTTATGACTTTTTATATTTATTCGAAAATTATGGCGTGACTGTCGAGTTAGGAGGAAGCGATCAATGGGGAAATATTACTGCAGGAACAGATTTAATTCGTAAAGTGCATGCCAAACCAGCTTATGGAATTACATTTTCTCTTCTGACTAAAAGTGATGGACAGAAATTTGGTAAATCGGAAAAAGGAGCTGTTTGGTTATCTCCAGATAAATTATCTTCTTATGAATTTTATCAACATTTGATTCGAGTAGAGGATGCGGACGTCATTAATTTAATGCGTATGTTGACTTTCTTAGATATGGGAGAAATTCGCCATTATGAGCAAATGATGAAAGAAGCAGATTATGTTCCGCGAACAGCTCAAAAAAGATTGGCCGAGGAAATTACACGTCTAGTACATGGAGAAGAAGGACTTAAAATAGCAATTAAAGTCACAGAAGGTGTTGCACCAGGTTCTCAAACTAGCTTAAATGCTGATATATTGGAAAAACTTGCAGCTGATATGCCGAGTTGTGAAATGAAATTAGAAAATGTTTTAAATAAAAAACTAATTGATTTACTTGTAGAAACAAAGTTACAAACGAGCAAAAGCGAAGCAAGACGTTTATTGCGAAATGGTGGTGTATACATCAATAATAAAAAAATTGAAGATGAGAATCATATTATTAGCGTTGAATGTTTGATTTCTAGTCGATTAATATTATTAGCTGCGGGTAAAAAAAATAAAATGATCATTCGGCTTATGGAAGAATAAAAAAGCAATTTTTTTGTTTAAGAATAATTTAAAGAAGTCGTCAACGTTGAATGATAAAAAAATAACTCGTTCAATAATGATGATAAAGTATTAAGTGTAAATTTTATATTTCAATGAGTTTCTAATATAGATATTTTCCTATACTTTGCTGAGAATAAAGGCAAAAAGAACTTGATTGAAAATCAAAAGGATAAGAAAATATCAAGAAACTTAAGTTAAGCAAACAGTGAAAAAAATGAAGGAGTGTGGCCTTATGGCAACCAGTACAAAGAAGAGCACAATGACAAAAAAGAAATTGATTAATTCAATATCCCAGGACAAAGGGATTCATCCTAATGATGTTCGTCATGTGATTCAAGCTTTTCTCGATAAAATCACAGATTGCTTATCACAAGGAGAGCGATTAGAATTTCGAGAATTTGGGGTATTTGAAGTTGTCGAAAGAAAGCAAAAAATCGGCCGTAATCCAAAAAATGCTGCAGTGCCTATTGTCATTCCTGCTCGCCAAGCTGTTAAGTTTACTCCTGGAAAAAAAATGCGGCAAGTAGTTGAAATGGAAGAAGGTTATCTGGCAGAAATTAATTCCTAGTAGATATTCTTGATTAAACTCCATTAACAGGATTTGTTTAAAAATTGAGTAATTGAAATTTTGAGTTTCAATAACACAATTTTATTTAAACAAGTTAAAATTATGCATAGCTAATGTATCATGGTTTACATGAATCATGATTCGCTTAATTAACCAGATCACATGAAATTTGAATCATTCCCGTCTTGTTCACAGGATTTAAGGGGTACGGCACTCATGATTGACAAGCTTCCTCTTCAATCTCATTATGAAGCAAGGGTTGAAGATTTAGAAAATCTTTCTGAATTGGAATTAGCTATTCATAAATACCTGAGTAACCAATCTATTTGTTTGAAAAACCTTATTGATACATGCGCTTGGCATGAGACCTTAATGTCGGCAGAAAAAACAGTAGAAAATTGGAAATATTTACTCACACTCACTCTTCTTAACTATTGTATTTCCAATTCAGGGAAAGAATTGGCGGCAAAAGTCCGTTTATTTGAGCAGAAACCCTGGAATCAAGATTCCCAGTATTTTAGAATTTTGGTTGCTCTCAATCATGCCCTAACCAAAATGTCTGTGCCTGAGGTCGGCATTAGCCTGCTTGAAAGTGGGGCAGCTTTGATTGACTTGCAAGAGTATTCTTCTTGGCAAGCATTTCCTTATATTCCTCATCATCTAGAATTTGGTATTTATCTTAGTATCTTAGTTTATCTGACAAAAAGAGAGGATCTTAAAAAGTCTCTTATTCGTTTAGGCAAATGGCAACTAAATACTTTAGATGCAAATTATAAACCTCTTACAGCACTTTTTGTTAGAGAGCAGAATGGGGATCCGGAAGAAAATTTATTGCTTTATTACCTTTTTTTTCATTGCCTAGCCGCTATTACGGAAGAAAATGAATTTATAAGCGCTCTAGAAGCTTTATCTAAGCAATTAAAAAACAGAAATTACTCGAAAAAAATTCATCCATTATGGATTTTGATCGAAAGTTTTTTCAAAAGATTGCCGGAGAAAACTACTTTTTTTACCCTTCCAGAACATATCTATGATCCTTCGACATCTCTTGTTGGGTATCGTTCCTCAAATGGATGCACAGTTTGTACTTTGCATGGAGGGCGTACTGGTCTCGGCTGCATCAAATTAAAAGATGTAGAAATCGTTAATTTTGGCCCTCAATATTTACCTTTAAGTGAATGTTTAGGTTTTGGAATCGAAGGAAATCATTTGTCTGATCATGGTCTTCGTAAATCTATTATTGAATTAAAAAAACAAGGATTCAGTTTAAAAGGTTGTACCAGACTTGTCGACCAACCTTCTTCTTCCCCCTTTCAAATAGGATTATTTAGAGGAATCTGGCTTGAGGTTACACAAGAATTGGTGCAAGATCGATTAAATTTAAAAACCACTTTTTTAGGTTTAGATGGTTGGGAAGGAACAGCATTTAGCTTTTTTGCAAAAGCTGAAAAATGTCGGATCAAAGGAGTAAAAACACTTTTACCAGGGACACTTGATCGTTATGAGGGAAATGCACAACAGATTTCTTTAGAAAGTAAAGCAGCCTCTCTGAATCTGAATATTCCTTCTTTTGGAGGAACGGTACAAGTCATTCCTTTAGCAGGGAAACATGATTTTTGGGGAGCTAATTTTTTGATTGCTTACATTCTTCACTCAGATCAAAAAAACTATCATTGGCAAATTGAATTTTCAAAAGAAAATCTCAGGGATTAAAGAGATCCTCAAACTTGTTTTTAGATGGCTGATTAGGCGATGAAGTAGGTAGGAGATTTTGAATAGCAAATTCATCACAAAAATTATTGAGTTGTCGATCTGAAACGAATTCTGTTTTAGGTATGGCACAATTGTTAGAGCGACCTGGTTGATAATACTTACAATTTTGGCAACAATGTAAAGCGGAACCACACTTATCGCATGTTTCTCTAAAAGATAGTTTACCTCGGAAAAACTCAGGTAATTTTGTTCCACAGTGCCAGCAGTACAATCTAAATTTACCCACTTTGTTTTATTATTGTGTTAAAGAATAATAATAGAGATAATAAATACTCAAGTTTTTTATTTGCTTAGAGGTTTTATCTTTTTTGGCAAAAAGATTTTAACTTCATAACATGAATGAGAAATATAGGTTCTTAAGCCTACATTTGACGAAAAAAGGTTAAATACATGTCATTACCCAAATTGCTTGCCTTTCTCTGTATTATTCTTTTTGGAGCGATTGGAATAGCTGCAATTTTTAAGAGTTCCTCTACTCCGGTATCTACAAGACCATTAAAACAAATTCCTCTTGAAATTGATTTAGACCAAAATATACAAGTAATTGCCCCTGCTTTGGCAGTTGCTCAGCAATCACGTTCTTCCGATTTTTCATTATCAACGTTCGAGCTTCCTGAAGCTAATCGAATTGAAGAATTGTTCGTTAAAGATTCAAAGTTACCCATCGTAGAAACAATTACGTATAAAAGTCGCGTCAATTGGCAAAAAGGTCGCCCTGCTTGGTTATCTGATTATGCTGCTCATTTTGAAACCTCAAGGCATTTTATTGCTCGAAGTCTTAATGGTAAACCTGATTATTTAAAACAAGATTTGGCAGAAGGAGAGCGTTTTAACGTTCTTCGCAAAGATAAAAATATTCAATTTTACCTCATCGTTGATACCTCTCGTTGTAAAATGTGGTTTTATTATTTAGCTGATGATGAAAAAAAACCTGTTTTAATCAAGACGTATCCGGTGGGATTAGGAAGATTGGATTCTTCTAGTAGTTCGGGCTTATTAACACCTCTAGGAAAATATTCTTTAGGAGACCGCATTGCGACTTATAAACCGAAATCCATGGGCATTTATCAAGGAAAGAAAACGGAAATGATTACTGTTTTTGGAACTAGGTGGATTCCTTTCGAGCAAGAAATTGGTCATACAACTGCTCCTGCTAAAGGATTCGGTATTCATGGCACACCCTGGGAATATCAATCTGGATTAGCAGTGGATCAAATTGATAGTGTAGGGAAATATCAGAGTGACGGATGCATCCGTTTAACGACTCCTGATATGGAAGAGTTATTTTCAATTATTGTGACTAAGCCAACAACAATTGAAATTGTTAGAGATTTTTCTGAGGCGACCTTACCAGGAATACTGGATTAAATCCTAATTTATTAAAAATTAAATAGATAGAAACTTTAAAGGAAGGAGTACTCCGTTGGATATTTTACCCCATGAAAAGCAAATTCATGAGTATATCAAAACGATTGAGCACCTCAAAAAACAGAGTCAAGACAATCCAATTTTTGACGTTGAAATTCAAAAATTAGAGCAGAAATTAGATAGTCTCAAGCAACATGTCTATTCCGAATTGACCCCTTGGCAAAGAATTATGATTTGTCGCCATCCCTCTCGACCGCACGCTGTCGATTTTATTCGCCACCTTTCAGAAAGTTTTGTAGAACTGGCTGGTGATCGCAGTTATAGAGAAGATCATGCGATTGTCGGAGGTTTGGCCAAAATTGGAGGGATCAAGTGCGTTGTTATTGGACAAGAAAAAGGTTTTGATACTGAGAGTCGAGTTTATCGAAATTTTGGAATGTTAAATCCTGAGGGCTTTCGTAAAGCTTTACGTTTAATGCAAATGGCTGAGAAATTTCAATTACCTATTATTTCTCTTTTAGATACACCAGGGGCATATCCAGGTCTTGAAGCAGAAGAACGTGGCCAAGGATGGGCGATTGCTCGAAATCTTCGTGAAATGATGCGTATTAATACTCCAATCATTATTACAATCATCGGGGAAGGATGTTCGGGAGGAGCACTTGGAATGGGAATAGGAGACGTCATTGGAATGTTAGAACATGCCTATTATTCCGTTATTTCTCCAGAAGGATGTGCGTCAATTCTTTGGAAGGATGCCTCTAAAAACGTCGAAGCCGCCTCAGCCCTCAAATTGAATGCTGAAGATCTTTTGAATCTTAAAATCATTGATAGTATTATTAAAGAACCCCTTGGTGGAGCGCATCATGATCCTCACATAACTTACCAAAATGTCAAACAATTTTTAGTTGAACAGTTACATATCCTTAGACGAATTCCTTCTCAAATTTTACTTGAACAACGTTATTTGAAATTTCGTCAAATGGGAGAATTTTTAGAGGGTTAAAAGTTTTATGCGTTTGTTAATGAAAACAGCATTAATGGGAAAGCAACACCGTTTTCTGATTATCCTAACAATTTTATCGATGATCTTTTTAACGATTGCCTCTCAGTTAGAAGTTATCGCGCTTGGGGTCATTACAAGAAAAGGACCAGATTTTTTTGAACTATTTGCTCCTGTGAAAGATGGAAAATTACAACGTCAGACAGAGGTAAGCTGGAATCAAATGCAAGATAGATGGGTAGAAATCGAAGGACCTGAACGAGATACTATAACTCTGCAAGATACAATCCATTTTCTCAATCAACATACAGGAACAAATCAAAATCTCATTGAAAAAGTCATAAAAAGTTTAGATTATTTCATTCCTGTGTCTTCTAGTTTGAAAGCCTTAGCTTTTTTTATCGTTATAGTTGCCTTGTTTAAAGCCCTCTCTCTTTTTAGTCAACGTTTTACAGCAAAACTTGTTGCAATTCGAGTCAGTCGAGATTTACGTCAAGCTTATTTTGAACATATTCAATCTCTTCCTATGACATTTTATCAAAAACATCATATTGGAAGTTTATCTTCGCGCGTCGTAGGCGATGCCTCTTTAGTTGCCGAAGCTTTGAATGCATGTTTAGTGAATTATTTACAAACTCCCTTTACAGTATTTACAACACTGACTTTGTGTTTTTACACTTCTTGGCAATTATCGCTCATTATTTTTTTTGGTTTTCCTCTCATTGTATTTCCGATTATTTTTTTAGCTAAAAAAGTAAAGAAAATTTCTAAACAAATTCAAAAGAATCAAGAAATATTCAGTTCTGTTTTGATTGATTTTTTAGCAGGAATCCAAACTGTCAAAGTCTTTGCTATGGAAGAGTTCTCATTGAAAAAATACCGTGAACAAAATGGAAAAATGGCCGCTCTCGAACAGAAAAGTGCTCGTTATGACCTTTCTTCTAGACCTATTGTTCACACAATTGGAATGTTTTTTTTAGCGACGGCGCTTCTTTATGGATTGTATATTTTACAATTAAATGTTTCTGACGTTCTTGTTTATTGTGGTTTACTTTACGTTTTTTATGAACCTATCAAAAAATTTGCAGAAGAAAATACTCACATTCAAAAAGGAATTGCTGCCGCAGAAAGAATGCAAGAGGTTTTACATGTACAACCGCAGATTAAGAATCAGGATGGAGCATTAGAGCTTAATCATGTGGAAGAAACCATAGAGTTTGACCAAGTTTGGTTTCGGTATGATTCAAAATGGGTTCTAAGAGGGGTAAGCTTTACTATTCAAAAAGGGCAGACTGTTGCATTAGTAGGCCCGACAGGTTCTGGAAAATCGACTATTGCGCAGCTTTTACCTCGTCTATATGATATTGAAAAAGGAGAAATACGAATTGATGGTCACTCCTTAACTGCCTATACGCAAAAGTCACTTCGAGAACAAATGGCCTTTGTCCCTCAAAAACCTTTTTTATTTTTAGATACTGTTGCTGAAAATATTTCTTTTGGTAGACCTTTTAGTTCATTAGATATTCAAGAAGCTGCGAAGCTTGCACATGCCGATGAATTTATTCAACAATTGTCAGAAGGTTATCAAACAGAACTTTCTGAAGCGGGAAAGAATTTATCGGGAGGACAGCAGCAACGATTAGCTATTGCCAGAGCTCTTGTCAAAAAAGCCCCTATTTTGATTATGGATGAAGCAACTTCTGCTTTAGATGCATTAAGTGAAGCACATATCAAATCTGCTTTAAACCAACAACGTGGCAAAATAACACAAATTATTATTGCACATCGATTATCGACAATTGAAGACGCAGATAAAATCATCTATTTAGAAAATGGAGAAAAGATTGCAGAGGGAACAAAAGATGAATTGCTGCATTGTTGCCCCCCTTTCAGAAAAATGTGGGACGTGATGTATACACAAAGGAGTGAAAAGCCAGTACAGACAAATTAAAGAATCCGTTAAATTATCCATGTAAGCTATCTAGCTGGGCCATTCTCGAGAAAAGAAAAGCCAAGTTTCTTTAATTTTAAGGAAGAAACTTTTTTGTTTCCTCCATGTAAACTTGGTTTATTAGCATCCCATTGAATGGAAGGAAGATGAGCTGATTGCAGTAATTGCTCATAAAAAAGCTTTCGGGGAATATGAAAATCGTTACAGAGATTAAAAATTCCGTGCAATTTATTTTGCAAAGCAAAATCTAATGCTCGGATAATATCTGTGAGATGAATTACATTAGTCAATTGATTTCCCGTCCCTGGAAATGAATGTTGGTGCATTTTAATAACGCGATCAGTAATCCACCGACCAGGTCCGTAGATTTCGCCAAGTCTAAATATTGTGACATTAACAGAGCTAGGAGCGTTCAAAAAAAATTGTTCTGTTTGGCTCAAGCAATAACTTTGTTCATTAAGAGGGTTAAGTAACGTGGTTTCATCAACCCAGTTTCCTTGAAAATCTCCATAAACAGAAGTACTTCCAGTATAAATTATTTGCTTTAGAGAAGGAGTTTGGGGTAATAACTCAATAATGCGCCGTGCTGTTTCTAAGTAAGTATTCTGATAATCTCTTGAAGAAGCAGCGGCAACAGAAACTAATAAAATGTCTTGATTAGCTAGAAAAGGAAGAACGCTATCATCTGTTAATTGATGGACTTGATGAGCAAAAGTTTGAAGAAAGTTGATTTTTTCTATCTGCCGTGTGGTAACAGTTAAAAAATGAGATTGGTTTTTCCAGTAAACTGCGGCAGCTTGACCAACATATCCACATCCTAAAATCCCGATTCTCACATGGATTCTGCCATTTCTAGTAAACCAAGCTTTACAAAACTTGCTTTCAGTTCTTGATTTTCAGGTTTATCAAAAGCCCCTGTCGTTGCTAGCCATGAGATATAATTTTTTGGAATTTTATTTAAGGGCTGCCCTTGGTGTTTGCCAAAAGGCATATGTTGGATAGCTCTTGGGCGATTTAATAAATCAAATACATCTTGAATTTCTAAATCATCAACCATTGAGCGAAAAACTCTTTCTAAAACAATCACGTCATCTAATGCTCTGTGCGCATTGTTAGCAGTTATTCCATAAATTTCTCTTAAAAACTGTAATGTATGCCGAGGGAGATCTGATCGGTACCGTCGTGCCCATTTTAAAGAATCAAGAAACTTCCAATGAGTTGGAAGAATAAGTTGATTCCTCTCAAATTCGTGCCGTAGAAAATGAAGGTCAAAATTATCATTATTATGCGCGATTAAAACAACTTCACCGGCACAAAATTCGACAAATTCTGCCCCGACATCTGCAAAAGAACCTGCGTTCGCAACCATTTCATCAGTGATATGATGAATAGCGGTGGATTCTGGAGGAATCGGAAAACCAGGATGAACGAATTTCTCAAACCGTCGATTTTGAACAGGGTCATAGGCAGCAATTTCAATTACCCGATCTTTTTCAGGTTTTATGCCTGTCGTCTCTGTATCATAGTAAATCGCTCTTAAAGACATGGATTAGCTTTCATTCTCCATTTCACGTGTTTTTTCCAATATTTCATCAAGTGTTGTTTGGCCAAAACCGACAGCTTCGATGGGTGTCGCAAACATTTTACAAACTTGCTCAATTGTTTTAAGAAAAGCCAATAAGAGTTCCTCGTCGATGTTTTTGTTTGGTGTTGGGAGCATGAGTCTATAAAATACAACACCTGCAATTTCGTCCATTCCAAAACCTGGAACGTCAAGCTCTTTATTGAGAAGATGCAGAAGTCTAGCCATATCAGAAATAACTGGTTTTGCTATTTGGCAGGGAATAAACAAAAGTAATTGAAGTAGGTTTCCCTCATCAAAAATTCTCAAAAATAAAGGATACTCTTTATTTGCAATCTTAAGGATTGTATAAACCTGGTCGGTTTCGATTTGAATATCAGCTTCGTAATGATTTCTCTGCATCGCAGTTAATAAAGCCTTGAGGCTCATTTCAATGGGAGTTGTCATATTAATTTCCTAGCCCAGGTAAAAAACTATTGGGTTTTTCGCAGGTCACAGAAGGATTGTTGGTCGTCGGAACAACAGAAAATTCATTTTCTCCTGGCATGCGATAGCAGCTAGAAAGAATTAACAAAAGAGAGCATAAACTCAAAACGGTCGCAATTTTTTTCATCTTTACATCCAATTAAACATAAAATTGGATTGTAATTTAACTGTTTCATTAAATTCTCGCAATAGCCACTTAAGTTGGCGTATAAAAAATAGGCTAGATTCAAAAAATTTTCAATTTCTAAATCTGAAATTTCATCTTAGGATAGCTTAGTCGGATTGGAAAAATAAGGGGGAATCGCAGGGCGCTTATAATTAGTGTCGTCCCCTTCTTCCAAAAATCCGATGGTTGCGAGATGGGAAACCCCGGCTACAGATTCGCCAATTAAAAGATGCTGTCCTTTCACTTCAATCAAATAAATAGTAGATCGTGGTGTTAAGTGCCTAGTTTCTAGGATCTTAATGGAGCTGGCTTGGTTCATTTGAGTGACTTTTGATTTAGTCATGCGTTTGAGCATCCAAGAAGCCAAGAGCATAAAGCTAATTAATAGTCCTAGGATGAATAACATATTCATAAATTTTGCTTGAAAATGATCTGTTTCCGTCAACTCTGGATCTATTAAAGGATCGTGCAAGTTTTCTTCAAGAGAAATACTTTTTTGTGGTAAATGGTTTTGTGACTCTGGGGAAGAATCTATTTCACCGAGTTGTTCCCCGTATGCTGTTTCTTGCCCCTGGACAGGATAAAGAGGTGAAAAAATAAGCAAATAAAAGAAAGGGATGAGAAGATAATATTTCATAGCTATAATGGGTATCATGTTAAAAAATAACACTACATTCTCAACAGTTTTTTTCCTATGTTTTTTCGCAAAATAAAAGGAATATTTGCATTAGATATAGATGGAACTGTCACGGCAGAAACCGAAAGCATTCCTTCAGAAGTTATTCAATTTTTTGAAGATCTTTATCAAACTGGCTGGCAATTCATCTTTATTACAGGTAGACCTTTTCAGTGGGGAGTACGATCATTAAACGTGCTATCCTTTCCTTATGCTTTGGCGGTACAAAATGGGGCCCTTATTGTGGATATGCCTTCAAAAAAAATTCTTGCACGCAAATACTTGTCACAAAATTTGCTTCATGAAATGGAAGTTGTTTGTACAAAACATCACACAGATTTCATTATTTATACGGGATTAGAAAATAAAGATTTATGCTACTATCGATCAGACAAATTTGCTCCATCAGCTTTGAATTATCTCTGGGAACGGAAAGAACATTTAAAAGAAAATTGGTCTATCATCAAAAATTTTAATGACTTACCTATTAAAGAATTTGCTTCGCTCAAATTTTTCGCAAAAGAAAAAGAGGCTGTTTTAATCAGTCAAGATATAGAAAAAAAATTAGGGTTACATGCCCCTCATATTCGCGATCCTTTTAACAAAGAATATTTTGTTGTACAAGTCACTCATCCTGAAGCAAATAAAGGGAGCGCACTGAAAACTTATTCTCAATTATCCCATTCGCTTTATTCCTCAATTGCAGCGGGAAATGACTTCAATGATTTATCATTACTTCAAGAAGCAACGGTTAAAGTTGCTATGTCAGATGCCCCTGAAGCGTTGCTAGCAATCGCGCATGTAATCGCACCTCCGGCGCATCAACAAGGAATTATTGAAGGATTAACGAAAGCGATCGATTATCTCGCAAAAATAGGTAAAACGAATAATGGTTAATAGACCCTTTGTTACTGTTGGAGGATTGATTTTTGCTCCAGATGGAGATATTTTTTTAGTGCGGTCCAAAAAATGGAAAGACCTGTATTCATTACCGGGGGGGAAAGTAGAGTGGGGAGAAACTCGTCTTGAGGCTTTCAAAAGGGAAGTATTTGAAGAAACAGGTTTAAAAATCTGTAAAATTAAATTCGAAATGGTGCAAGAGAGCATTTTTTCAGAAGAATTTTGGGATAAAGGACATTTTGTCATGAATGATTTTGTGGCAGAACTTGATCCTAGCTTTTCTAAAGATAAAGTTCTTTTAAATGATGAGGCTTATGAATATTTATGGATAAAACCTGCACAAGCACTTAAATTGCCCCTTCACAAAGCATGTCGACTTCTCATTGAAAGATATTTGACACAACAAAAGCCCTTCAATCGCTGGGGATTCATTGGATTTAAAAATCATAAAGTTTTTTGTAAAATTGGGATTTATCCTCAGGAGAAAGCACAAGAACAAACCCTTTATTTCGATGTAAAAGCAAAAATAGATTTTAATAAATGTTCCACAAGTGATTGTATAAAAGATACTTTAGATTATACGAAACTTGCACATGTTTGTACTATGATAGCAAAAAGAGACTCTTATCAATTATTAGAAACTCTTTCTTGCGCTATTTTAGATTACTTGTTTAGTCAGTTTGATGTTCAATGGGTCCACTTGCGTATTAAAAAACCCGGCGCAATTTCTAGTGCAAATTTCGCTTTAGTTGAAATTGAGCAAGAGAGGAGTTGTTGATGGCTTGGACATTAGTGACTGGAGGAGCGAAAAGGCTTGGGGCTCACCTGTGTTATGCGCTTGCTGAACAAGGATATTCTGTCGTTGTTCATTATAATAAAAGTGAGCAAGAAGCTAAAGATGTTGTTAAGAAATGTCAAGAAATAGGGGTGGAAGCTGCTGCAATTCAAGGGGATTTTTCGAGCAACGAAGCTATCCAGGACTTTACTAAACGGTACTTACTCGAGTTTAAAGAAACAACAAATTTAATTAATAATGTAGGAAATTATTTTGTTCGATCTGGATTGCAAACGCCTTTATCAGATTGGATGGCCCTTTTTCAAATAAACTTACACGCTCCATTTATTCTTATCCAAAAAATGATCCCATCTTTGTTAGAATCTAAAGGTCAAATTATTAATTTAGGAGTAAGCGGTTTGTACGAAAACCCTGCTGGAATTTATTCAACAGCCTATCGTATGACTAAATCGTGTTTGTGGATGTTAACAAAATCTTTGTCGGTTGAATTGGCTTCTAAAGGAGTGAGAGTTAATATGGTTTCCCCGGGTCAAACGGATTTTTCCGTAGACTTGCAACATCAAAAGCATAAATTACCAATGAATAGGCCTTGTGAGTGTAAAGAAATTAGTCGAGTCATCACTTTCCTTCTTCATCCCGATAGCGTTTATATCACAGGCCAGAATATTGAAATAGCCGGAGGAAGTTAAATTCATGTATGACCAAGACAACGATTTTTCTAATCGAATGAAGTTTTTTATTGAAAATGCTATTATGGTAGGCCGTTTCTATCAAAGTTCGCAAACGGGCTATCTTCATTATTATCATGGGATGCCTATTCCGGCTACACATCAAACAATTCCAATTTATGAAAATGTTTTATTTGTTTTAGCTTTATTGAGATCACGATTGATTGAAAATATTCATGAAGCGAAACAGTTATTACAAAATATTTTAGCATTTCAATCACAGGTGTCGGAGGAAACTCAAGGTAATTTTCCTATTTATTTACATCAGTATCCTATTTGCCATCAGGGTGAAACTGGAATTTCGTTAATAGCTCCCTTTTATTGGATCTTAAAAAATTTCGGACATGTTTTAGGACAAGAATTGAAATTTGATTTAGAAAACTCCTTATCTCGTTTAATTGACTATGGTAAAACTGTACATCAAAAAACTCCTTTCCCTTATTCCATTGCCGTAAGATTAGCTGCAGGATTAATGGCCGTTGGAAAATTATTGAATCGACAAGATTGGCAAGAAGAGGGAATTGGTTTATGGAAACAGCTTGCTCGCCCATCTATCAGTTGGTATGCAACAACTTATTTATCTGATCTGTTGATTTCTCATCAGATGGTGGTAGGTCAAGAAATTAAAGACTGGGAATTATTTTGGACTTATCTCAAACAAACATGGAATTCGCAGTTGTGTTGTTATACAGGTCCTCATGTGAGAGAATGGCAAAACAAAGATGAACCTTTAAATTATTTTTATGATCTTATCATGAAATGCTGGTTTTCTCTTGAATTTCCTCGCTTTAAATCGCATGAAATAATTCATTTAGAAGCCGTTTTAATCCACAGTCCGTTTTCAGAAGATTTAAAATTAATCCAGAATGACTCTTTTTATCAACTAGATGGAGTTTATAAAGGTCAAAAATGGTTATTAAATAAAGCTTATGAACACACTTGGGTAGCTCTCGAAAAGAAAGTATCTGCTAGTTTGATGGGAGAAAAAACATTTACTCCATTTTGCTTTTTTACTGGCCAAAACTTCCTCCATACTTTTGTTTGTCAAGGAGGGAAATTTTCTCAGTTAGAATTTAAAATGTTATCTTCTCATTCTTTGGAGTTTTTATTTCATTTTAATGATGCAGGGGATAAAGAAGATCGGGACAAAACTAGAGATATCTGTTTTTATTGGAATGATCATGCCGAATGGCAAGTTCGAGTCAATAATCAGCAATCTAATACTTTTGAGCTTGGCCAAACTATCCAATGGAGTTGTCAATCTCGCCCAGCTTTTACGATGGTATTTGAGCTTTTGGAGGGGAAAGGGCAATTTTTAGGACATTTAGCAAAAGGAAATCGACCTTCACAATTTAAGTTAATTAGTGAAGAAAAGCATTGCCAAGCTTACGACCGTATTTTATTTATTCGAACAATTAGACGGACAGGTCCTTCCACATTGAGAGCAGTTTTGCATTTTTCTCAAAGTTAAGCTATGGGTTTTAAAGTTCGAAGTTATTTTTTATCTTTGATAATCATCTGTATTCTTTCAACTCTAACAAGCTGTTGCCCCTCTTCTAGTGCTTACAGAGAGTTGTACTCCCATTTACGTCAATATAAAAAAGCACGCTTGCCAATGAGGGAAGAGAATTATTTTTTGATTATTTTAGTCAATGCACGCCATTTAGATTATACGGATACCCGTTCATTTTTTCATACAGTGGCCAAGCATCCCCGTGATGCCACTAAAAATGGAGATTTGGGACATGCTTGGATTTATTTACAAGGAAATATTAATGGAAGAATAGTCGTGATTGAAGGAGGACATTCTGGAGAAAGAGGAATGACAGATGTTCGTTATTTTGATGGCATCATGAATTATAATGATTGGGGATATGTAAATCCCACTTTAGAACAAAGGAAACATCCTTGTTATGAACCCAATCCTGCTAAATATTTATGGGCAACTTTAAACGATGGTTATTTTCAACAAGGAACAGGAGGGCATAAACCCACCTACGCTGCAAAAATTTCATTAACTAAACAACAATTCAATGCAATCATTCAAGCTATCAAAATCGATGCTTATCCTTATCACCATTATTCATTGACGCAACAGCAATGCTCAAATTTTGTTTCGAAAATAAGTGAACTAGCCGGTTTAAAATTAGAATCAGAAATTGCTATGCCTATTTATCCTTCTGTATGGTATAGAGGGCAAATGGTCCGGCTTTGGGTAGATCCTCAATATTCAGTAATCAAACTTGCAACACCTGATATCCTTGAAAAATCACTAATGAAAGCTGTACAAAAAGGTGATGCAGAATATGCTTTAGATTGGTACTTAAATAATAAATCGCGTAACTAAAACTTTAATTATCAAAAAATAGCAATTGATCGGATTAATTATTCACCTTTAATTTTTGAATATTTTTAGTTTCAATAATGCTTTGATTTAAAAATATTTTATTTAAATTTCTTTCTATTACATATAGTCCGAATGAAATTTTTCGAAAGAAAAATTTCATTCGTTGAAAGCATATTTTTCATTAAAAAAATTAAACTTCTTGTTCTGCTTCTTTTAAAGTTGGGCTATCCATTCCGACTCCCATCGCATGAAGGCCGTAATCTACATAAATTGTAGATCCAGTAATTGCACAGGCTAAATCTGATCCTAAAAAAGCCGCAACATTTGCCACTTCACAAGCTTTAAGCTCTTCCTGAAGGGGAGCATTCACTTGAGAATAATTAATCATACGATCAATAAAACCAATTGCTCTAGCTGCACGACTTCGTAGGGGGCCAGCCGAAATGGTATTTACACGAATATTCCATTTTCTGCCGGCTTCCCAGGCTAAAGTCCTGGTATCACTCTCTAAAGCTGCTTTCGCAGAGCTCATACCGCCTCCATAGCCTGGAATAATTTTTTCTGAGGCGAGGTAAGTCAGAGTTAAGGCTGACCCTTGAGAATTAAGATAAGGTCCAAGATGAGACAATAAACTCACAAATGAATAAGAGGAAGAGCTAAGAGCTGCTAGATATCCTTTTCGACTTGTTTCTAATAAAGGTTTTTGTACTTCGGGTGCGTTGGCAAGGGAATGGACGAAAATATCTATCTTTCCAAAATCCTTTCCAATTGCTTCGCAGACCTCAGAAATGGTATAGCCTCCAACACCTTTATATCTTTTGTTTTCTCTAATTTCTTCTGGAACATCTTCGGGTTTATCAAAAGAAGCATCTAGGGGATAAATTTTAGCAAAAGTAAGTAAGGATCCATTAGGTAAACGGCGTGAAGCATCAAATTTTCCCGCCTGCAAGCTAGAAGTAAAAATCTTCAAAATAGGAGTCCAGGTTCCGATAATGATTTCTGCTCCTGCTTCGGCAAGGGCTTTAGCAATGGCCCATCCAAAGCCTTGATCATCTCCTACTCCAGCGATAAAAGCTTTTTTTCCCTTTAAATTGATTTGCATTTGAGAAACTCCTTATTATAGAAAATTTTAAGTGGGCTCCATTGTAAGATTTTACTTATAAGTTTGTCGAAGTTTTTTTTAGAGCTAAAGGTGTTTATCGAATTATTTATTGTTTAATGTTTTGAATAAAAAAATACTTCTAATAATTAATTTTAAACTTCTGACTCTATTAAATTTTTAATAAAAATTTTGTAATATTGATATTTATTAAAGATAAAGTCAGCTTGATAAATTACCTCGATTTTTTCATTAATCGATTTTTCTTTGACTCAATATCAAAAATATAAAGTTTAAAAATTTATTGTTATTTAGTGACTACTTGTAAGTCGCCTAAAACTTTTATTGGAGTTTATATAAATACGAATGAAATTTGTTATCCTGATGCTTGTATATGGGCAAATTGGTTAAATATGATTGCTAGTCAATTCCATCAACTTGGATATATTGTTCAGAGAAAAAATTCTTATAATTTTTTTTAAAGATAAATTAGCATTAAGCATTTAATTTGGTAGGATACATACGAGTTGATTCGCTATGCGTTTAAATATTGTTGAAATCATTTCTCGATGTCATGAAGAAAAGCAGGTTATTTGTTAAATTAATGCTGATAAATTTTCTGTGAGGAAGTTACTGGTCTGAAGGATACAAAATTGATTTTTTTCTTAAGCAAATAATGATTATTCTCATCGCTTGCATATTTCAGCATAAAACGTTATTATACATGCTAAATTTTGTTTTATCCCCTTAAAAATCAAAGATTTTATTGCTTATTGAAACAACTTAAAAAATGACCAATAGCTATTTTCAAAATGGTAGGCACAATATTTACTTTACTTATTCAACACAAGCATGAGAGCTAGAGAAATGCGTTTGAGAGTTTTTTTTATTCGTTTGAGTTTAATTTTTTTTATGATAATGGCTGTTTACGGTTTAGGGAGAGGTTATTTTTATTTAACAGGAGGATTCACTCTAGCAAATATCACCTCAAATTTTCCTTTTAATCCTCAATGGGAAGTAAAATCCTTCCCTGCTGAAGAACAAATTCAATTTTTACCGATCTTTGATCAACCCTATCATTATCTGGGTAAAGGATGTCAGTCGTATGTTTTTTTAAGTGAAGATGGACGATATGTCATTAAATTTTTTAAATATCAAAGATTTCGCTTACAGCCTTGGCTTCTTTATGCACCTCCGCTTCCTGCAATCATTCAATATCGGAAGGAAAAAGAAAAGAAGAAATGGGACAAATTGGATGGATTTGTCAAAAGTTGGAAAGTTGCTTTTGAAAATTTAAAAAAAGAAACTGGACTTATCTTTGTCCATCTCAATAAAACTGAAAATCTGCAAAAGCAACTCGTTATTTATGATAAAATTGGTAGAAGGCACCAAATAGATCTTGATCAAATGGAATTTTGCGTACAGTATCGAGCTACTATGCTTTGTGATAAATTATTAGAATTTAAATCACAAAAACAAGATCAACAAGCAAAACTTTTAATTGTTAATCTTTTAAAATTGATTTTATCAGAATATCATCGAGGGCTTGCAGATAATGATCATGCTCTCATGCAAAATACTGGTGTCGTCAATGAAATGCCCATACATATTGATGTTGGACAGTTTGTAAAAAATGAAGTAATTAAAGATCCTACTGTTTATCATCAGGAATTATTTACGAAAACTTACAAATTTAAAATTTGGTTAAATGAAAATTATCCTGAACTTGCTTCTTTTTTAGAAGCTCAGCTAAAAGAAATTATTGGTTCCGCGTACTGGACAATGCAACCTAAGTTTCGACCCAAATAGAGCCTTTAAAGCAATAAAATTGAATTAATTTCCTTACTTTCAAGGCAATTTTTGTTGAACATGCCCTTCTTCATTTTTCCTTTGAGCGGCGGCTGCTTGTTTTAAATTCATTTTTTCAATGTTAATTGGTTGAACTTTTCCTTATGCAAATCAAACTCAAAATAGGTATAACTTTTTTCCATTTGGATTAACAAGGAGATAGCTTACTTTGATTTTAACTCTGCTAAAGCTTGGCCAAGCTGTTAGACTAACTAAAAAAGTAGCTGCGGATTGGCCTAAAAGAAAATTTTTAGGGTTTTAAAAACGATATGATTGGCCTTATAGCAAATATATTTAACGTAAATTGCTCATTTAACAAGAGGTTTAGGATAATGAGCAATAACTGCGTTACCTTCTTTAAATTTTATCAATTGCTAAAGCCAACTTAACTGGATCCCAGACTCGAAATAAAAGAAAATTCATGAGGAAGTTGATCTGTTAATAACCCCCTCACAAATCTTCCAATCAAAAGTATTGACCGCCGTGTAAACAATTTAAATTTATATTTCTTTAGAGCATCTAGCCTTGGTTGGGAAAATCCATTAATTGCTAATTCGTTTGATTCTCTAAACTTTTCTAGGGCGATTGCTTTCATCATTTCAGCCATTTGGCATTACGCATAAAATTTAAAAATGACTACGCAGCATCCAAGCAGCTTTTTCATGAGCCCTTAAGCGTTGAATTAATAAATCAGCTGTTCCTTCATCACCAAGTTCAGAAGATTGATCAATTCGTTCTCTTAGGTGACCGCAAATAGACTCGTGGTCTTTTAAAAGCTGTTGAAGCATGTCATCTCCACCCAAATCTCCATCAGATTCTTTTAATGAGGTCATTTCTAAAAATTGTTTCAAGCTCCCAGGTGCCTGCTCACCTAGCATACGAATGCGTTCGGCAAGTTCATCTGTCGCTTCAGCAAGTTCTTCATATTGCTTTTCTAAAAAATTATGCAAAGCATAAAATCGAGAATCGACAAGGTTCCAATGAAAATTTTGAGTTTTTACATATAACACATAGGTATCAGACAATATCAAACTCAAAAACTGAGCAATTTGCTGTCTGACACTTTGATCTAAATTGAGATTAATAGTCATAAATACTCCTTATTTATTTAATTAATCTTTGGAGCAGAAGGAAAATCAATTTGAGGATCTGTAATATGATTAAAATAATTAGTAAAAATATTCAAAACCACAACTAGAATAATTTCCACAATTTCTTGATCTGAAATGCCAGCGGATTTTAGTTTCTCTATATCTTGATCTGAAACTTGAGCTTGTCTTTCCACAATAGTTTTGGCAAAAGTTAAAATGGCTTCTGTTTTTTTATCTTGAGAATGCCCTAGTCGTGATTCTAAAATATCTTTCTCTTGTAGACCGGCTAATTTAGCACTCACAGTATGTGCTGATAAGCAATATTGACAATCATTTGTTTGACCTACCACTAAAGCAAGTTGTTCTCGTAGTTTAGGACTTAAGCTTGTCTGCGATGCTGCTTCACTTAATCCTAGATACCCTTTTAAAGCCGCTTCAGAATTTCCCATATTTTGGAAAATATTCAGAACGCGACCCATTTTTTTTTCTAAACCACTGTAAATTTGGGTAATGTTTTGATTAGCTTCTTCTTTTGTAATAGGGCTGATTCGAGTCATTTTATACCTCTGATTAAAAATAGATGGACATGTTTAAAAAATACAACTATTGAGTAGATTCTAATTCTGCTTCATCATTGATTCCACGGCTGAAAAACCCGCCTTCAGCGAGATCAGTCAACGTTTCATCAAAGCGAGTTTCTTCATCTAAAGAGTATTGTAAAGTATCCGCAATTTCTTCAAAGTCGATTTGCTCGGTAGAAAAGTTACTTAGATGTCTAGCAAGGGCTCGTGCGGAGCCGTAACTTGCGATTTCATAGTGCTTTATTTTTTGGCAAAGAATAATTAAATAGACATCTTTTAATGAAGAGGGGGTAGGAAAACGAGTGATAATTTCTTCAACCTCTTTTATTAACTCCCGCATAGATTTACAAATGATTTCTGATGTATTTGCATGTAAAGATTCTAAAATAAACTGAAGTCTTTTCTTTTGATCTTGAGTTTCATTAAGATGTGTTGTTAAGGCTGATTTTAATTCAGGATGTAGAGACTCTTTGATCATTTTAGGTAATAAGGCGATAAGCTGATTTTCAACATCAAAGAGGTCTCTTAATACAGTCGTAAAGACTTCAAATAAAGAATGTCTCATGATTCTCTCCTTATCAAGGATTGGAGTTTATCATCCTAATATTTAAATGATTAAATCAATTATTTAAATAATTTATATGCTTATTGTTCCTATACTAATTGAATGAGGGGATTGAGGCAATAAAATCCCCTTAAAAAGCCTAAAAATTTTTTATACAAAGTTTGTCTTTTTAGAAAAAAAGATTTTTAATAGGTGAAATGCATTAAAGGTTAAAAATATAGAAGAAGCTACTAGAGGCTTTTCAAATGGATACAGAGCTATTCTTTTTATAAATAATCTAATATAAGGTGTTGCCGTTTACAGGATTGGAAAAAGAGTGTACTTTGGGCTTTTTCGATTTAGCGATTCTTTTACCCATCTCTTCTATTGTCAACTCTGCCTGGCTAGATTGATTTACTACAGGGGCTTTTTTAGATTTTTTTAGGGCCAAAAGTTTTTGCTTAAAATTGTTTGGATTATCCATTTGATACCTAAAAAGAAAGAGAAATCTACTTTCAATTATACAAATTACAATTTATTGGGGAATAAAAAACAAATAAGTCATCCTCAGTTACATTGTGTTTGAGCTGAATCTAATATTTTGAGGAAATTAGAAAAACTGTAAGGAAAAACAGGAAGCAAGTAAATAGGGAATTTTTATTTCAAATAATCTTCATATCATAGCGAAGCAAGCTTAACCTTTTTAATCTTTTGAGATAAATCATGCAAAAAATTCAAAATAGCTGGAAAACCCACTTAAATCAAATCAATTTTAAATTATCTTTTAAAATCAGCTTAGCTGCTTTAACCAGTTTATATGTTTGTCATGAATTAGATCGATATATTAAACATCCTGATATTTTTACAAGCGGGTTATGGTGTGTCATCGCCTCTATTTTCGCTTCGTTGCCCACTTTAGGAGGGACTTATAAAGCAATTTGGAATCGATTTCTTGGAGTCTTAGTGGGATCAGCGATAGGGGCTTTTTTCGCCTCTCAATGGGGAGCTCATCCTTTTGTTTTAGGAATGGCTGTTTTTACTACGGCAATAATCAGTTTTTTATGCGGATTAAAAGAGAGCTATCGAATGGCTTGTTTATCAGTGGCTGTTATTATCGTTCCTTGGGGGATGCATCCTACCTTGAGTCCTTGGGCTTACGCTTTTTACCGTTTTTTAGATACTTGCATTGGATTGGGGGTAGCGGTCTTTATTGCTAAAGCTGTTTGGCCATCACAAGCATTCACAGTTATGCAAAAACAAATGTCAGATGTTCTCAATCAAATTAGACAAGCTTATGAATACATTGTAGTTTCGGCTAATCATTTAAATAAAAGTGATGCAATTTCAAAAAGCCTTTTAAACGATGTTGAACAAGCATTTAATCAAATTCATGTAAATTTGGAAGAATCAAAAATTGAATTATTTGTTGGATTTTCTCCTGCTACTCTTTGGGTGGATTTGTTAGGAGCTTTGGAGAGACTTTGGGAAAATGTAAAAGATTTAAAAAAAGTTTTTAATTCGGTATTGGAAGAGATTTTTGATGAAGAATTAAAAAGAGAAGTTTGTCATTTGAATGAACAAATTGATTTCATATTGAAAGATTTGTCGGAGAATTTGAAAACAGGCGATACGCAGTATAACTATTCTCAAATTCCCTTATTACAAGAGGCGTTGAACAACCAACTTGTTCGTTTTAGAGAAACAAAAAACACAAAAAAATACAGTCTGGATCGAGTGGAGACTTATTTTGTTTTTTTCTATAATTTGAAATCGATTTTGAATGAATTACAACAATTACAAATGATTATTCATCAAGATGTTAACAAAGGCAACCATAATTAGCTTCTCATGGCCTTATTAACATTAGTTTGAAAATCCAAAAATACTTTTAAACCAAGACTTCTTTTTTGGTTTGGCTTTACCTTCCAAAACATCGATTGCTTCAGAAATTGCTTCTTCTTTTGCTTGCCCACCTTTAAAAATTTCAAATTGCTTATTATTTTTATTGACAACGATTACTGAGGGAGTGGCGTTGATTTGATACTTTTTGACAATTGAATCAAAAAAATCAATCCCCTTACTAATATCTTCGTAGGAAAGTTCTTGAAAATTTAGCTTATTACATTTAGCTATTTTTTCAACGTCAGAATCTGTGGGTTTTTGATTTTCTTTTGTTAAACAGATTAAGGCTTGGCGAGCTTTGAGATAGTTTTTCTTTTCAAAAATCAAAAATGAGAGGTGATAAGGAGAATAATTAGAGCTTTGACGATTGATTGGATAATCAATGAAATAAAATGCCGCTTTATTTTTAAATTTATCATACAGATTTTCTAATCTAGGTTCTAACTTTTTACAAGATCTGCAAAACCAGTCTGAGATAATATAAATTTCGATAGGGCTATCACTTTTACCGAGGACAACACGTTGTTTTAAATTTTTTTCACAAATTTCTTCTTTTGCTGTTAAGTCTATACTCATGAGAAGAAAGAAACTAAATATAAAATGAAGGGCGATAGACTTGAATGTGTGAAAATTCATATAACCTCCTGAGAATTAATTCAATCGTAATCATTAAAAAATAATGATAACAATTTTGATAACTCAAATTTGCAATATATGGTTTATATTTGCATAATTGCCAATCTTTTCCAAGAGTTATACAATAAACTTAAAATCTACTCTAAAGCTTCAGATTTTCATTGTAGATAGCGTTGAGTTTGTAAAAACTCTTCTTCACTACGTTGACGTTCGCGAATTTCTAGCTTTAATAAATAATTATTTTCAGCTAATCTTCTGTCCTTTTGATAACATTCTGTTTGATCGAAAAATGTCTATTTTGAAACATAAAAGTGTAAAGACTTGTTAAAATTGAAAATAAATTTCCTATCTGTAAGATAATTTCATGATCAATGAGTTGTAAATTCATTCTAATTCAGCATCGACTCAGAATTTAAGCGATGCTGAATCCTTTTACAAAGTTTACTCTTTAATAGTAATATTGATAATTTTTTGTTCTTCCACTGGACGATCTCCAGGACCTGTTTGAGTGTTTTCAATTTTTTGAACGACATCATAACCTTTAATGATCTCTCCAAAGATCGTATGTTTTTTATTCAACCAAGGTGTAGCAGCTGTGGTAATAAAAAACTGGCTTCCATTAGTTTTTGGGCCAGCATTTGCCATTGCTAATAAGCCTGGGCGGTCAAACTTTACGTTATCAGAAACTTCATCTTCAAAAGGTTTATTCCAAATCGATTCTCCTCCACGGCCGGTTCCTGTTGGATCTCCTCCTTGAATCATAAAACCTTTGATTACTCGATGAAAAATAACTCCATTGTAATATCCATCTTTCGCGTGCTTAATAAAATTTTCTGTTGCTTTAGGAGCAACATCAGGTCTTAAAGCGACTTCAATTGTTCCTTGAGTAGTTTCAATTTGAGCAATAGGTTGATTAGGCATAGATTCCTCTTTAGCTTGTAGGGGAGTTAAGGTATGAATAAGAAAAGTTGAAAGTGTAAAAAAAGTAAAAGTGAATAAATTCATTTTCCCTCATTTTTAAATTGTTATTCTAATTCTTTAAAGAATCAGAAACTTGTTTTATTTTATTGAAAGAAGCAAGAAAAGTATGGATGATCCCACTTCTAACACCGTAATCTTCAAAAGTTTTTAATCCTTCAATTGTCATTCCTGCAGGTGAAGTAATTTGCCACTTTAAATCTGCTGGATGTTTATCAGTTGTTTCTAAGAGTGCTAGGCTTCCTTTAAGCATTTGGAAAATGAGGGACTTTGCGTCAGTCATTTGAAATCCCATATAAATTCCAGCTTCAATCATGGATTCAACAAGGGCAAATATAAAAGCTGGCCCAGATCCAGTTAGAGCCGTTAATGCATCAATTTTAGATTCTGGAAGCCAATAAACTGAACCTAATGGATCAAAAAGAGCTTTTAAATGCATTTTTAGTTTATCAGTTAATTGATCATTCTCAACTAATCCAATGACTCCTTTTCCGTGAATTAAAGCTAGATTAGGCATCATTCTTACAACAATCGATTGAGAGAAACAATGTTTTAATGTTTTATAATTTATTCCAGCTAAAATGCTTACAATAATTTGATGGGGTTTGAGTAGAGGAGCTAATCGTTCCGTTAAATCATCTAAATTTTGAGGTTTGACAGCCACAAGAATTAAGTCCGCTTCTTCAATAGCTGAAAAAAGATCTGCATAAGCGGTTGCTTGTATTTGTTTAGTTAAAGATTCTGCGGTGGCGGGATAATGATCATATAAAGAAATTTGATGATTCATAGCCAATCTTTTGGCAATTCCAGAACCCATATTTCCACAACCAATAATTGTGATATGCATTTTTGTCTCCTCAATCTTAATGGACATTTGCAAAGTAATTAGTTAAAAGTCATTTTGGTAAACATCGATGATTTTATGAGAGGTGAAAAAAGGTTTAAAAAAAACATTGTATGAATAGCAAATTGTCACACAACATACCAATATCTAAAATTAAGATCATTAAAATTTTCGGAGAGATAACCATGCGTGTTCTTGTTACAGGAGTGATTAGTTATATCGGTCTTACCTGTTGCAAAAACCTTTAGTTTAGAAGAAAAAATTTAGACTCTTTCATTAGGAAATAACAAAAAAGTTTAGAGATTTAGCTAATGAAATGATGTTAGATTCTCAAGTCAGTCATTTTGCATCAAACGTTTATTGAATGGACACATTCAACATGCCTTTTTTATTAGTGAAATAAAACTTTTATGATTAAGTTTGGAAAATACCTCAGCAAATAGAAGGATTTTAATCGCTAATTTGAACGATCAATATGTTTGCCAAGAAACTCTAAAATCGTTTCTGTTACTAAAATGGGTTTTTCTTCATGAGGGATATGGCCACAGTTAGGAATTAAAAGACAATCAGCTTGTGGAAATTCTTTAACAAATCTTTCATAATGGGTAATGGGAATTAATTTGTCTTTATCTCCCCAAATAATTAACAAAGGGTGTTTGAGAGAATGGTAACGTTGGCTTAAATCGACTAACTTTTGTTTATCAAATTGTTTTAAGGTTGTTAAGGACGCTTGTGTTCCACCTGGAAATTGATACGGGAAAGAATAAGCTAAAACTTGTTCCTCAGAGACAGTATCTGGATCAAATACAATTTGCTTCAATCCAATCCTGATGACTGGCGGAGAAACAAAGGAAAACCATAAGGGGTCAAGGTGCCTTGTTAAATAAAGATAAAAAGGAAGATCAAGAGGATATCCTAAAGCATTAATTAGTGTTAAAGAGCTTACTTTTTCGGGATAATCTAATGTTAAATTTAAAGCTAAGCCACCTCCCATTGAACTTCCGATTAAATGAGCGGAAGAAATTTGTTTTGCATCCATAAAAGATTTTAACTGTTCGATAAAGAAATCGGCGTCATACGCAGCATTTAAGGGTTTATCACTTAATCCATATCCGATTAGATCAATTGTCCAAACATGATAACCAGCTTTTGTTAGAGGCTCTATTAAGTACCTCCAAGTAAAAGAATGAGCACGAAAACCGTGAATAAGTAAAAGATGTTTAGAGCCAGATCCATGTTCAGTGTAATGGACTTGCCAATTTCCTTGCGGAGTTTGCCATTCCCAAAATAATTTTCCTTTTTTTAGTTCGTCTTGTTTTTCCGCTTCCAACAAGGAAATAGCTGTAAAAAAGTACAAGGTAAATAACACTGCCAAAATAGTAAAACTTGGAAAAATGAAACGATAAAGAAATTTTCTCATTTTATGCTCACAAACAAAAAACTTTAGTTAATCATACTTAGGGTGGCTAAATCGGATAAAGCCTTTCTTGCGATTTCCCTTTCGACAGAGAGTGCAAACTTAGATCAAGAGATTTTCAAACTCGTATTAAATAAGGTTTAGAGTAGTAACAAAGAAACAAGATTCTACTCTATTCAAGCCTAAAATTGTATGTATAATATTTCCAAAAAAAACACCAATCCTTTGAAGAAAAATTGACAGCTTAACAAATTATTTAAAATTTTTATTGGATTTATCATAATTATAATAATTTTGTTTAATATTTTAATATTTAATGCCTCAATTAATATAGAATAATTTTAAAAAACTAATACATTAGGAAAATTGGTTTGGCTTTGCGCGCTAAATGAAGTTTCTTACTTATTTTTTTGAAGGAAGTCTCAATGACACATTGATATGCCTCAATTGCCAATCCATAACAGACAAAAAGAATGGGTTCATCTATAAGGGAAAATAAAACCACCTATCTCTTTCACGTGAAAGACAGCTCGCGATCCAACTGCAAACACAGGGATTTCAAAAAAAATCAGGGCGAATGCGATAAGCATTACTTGGAAGAGTTTCATTAGAGAAAATTTGCAGAATTTTTGATGTTCCTATGTCATGGTTGTTAAAGTTTATAAATAAAATCATTAAAGCGCACTCAAAGTCTTTAAATGCAAATGTAACTTATATGGAAGAGATTGAAGTAACTGAAGTTGAGTTTGATGAACGACAATGAAGCTGTAATAAAGAAAAAAAATTAAGCGTTATGGCTTATTTTTGTTTTCTATGTTGTAACAAAACACTTTTTGGCGATGCATATAGAAAAAAATAATAAAAATTCGCAAAAAATTAGTTCCTTTAATTTATCATCTTTTTTAGCCATTTCTAATTTTTTAGATAAAATCCTTTTCCTCTGACTATTTTGTTTAACTGTTTAATTTTTATAGAATCTTTTAGTTAAAAAAATCGATAGAAAAGTTGTCCATAAAATCTTCTATTTTCATAGTTTCCTGCAAACAGCAATTAAACAAATTGTCATTTGCATTGAAGCTACTTTATTTTATAATTTATAAAAAAATATAATATTAAAATATAAAAAACTAATTGATAGTTAATAAT
>NZ_BCPZ01000044.1:0-149 GCF_001950615.1 Candidatus Protochlamydia sp. W-9 | reverse complement strand
CATGAAATTTACGAATGCTGCCGAGAAACAACGGCTACTTATGCAGCCAAAAAATTTGGAATTAAGGATAAAACCGCTACGGAAATTTATCAAACTGTAGCAAAACGAAAACAAGAATTAAATCCCCTCCTCCCCACAGAGGTGATCAG
>NZ_BCPZ01000043.1:0-274 GCF_001950615.1 Candidatus Protochlamydia sp. W-9 | reverse complement strand
TCTTCGCAATGTTTAGATCCGGATGATGAAAGACTATTAGAAGATCGGTTTAAGAACAGTTTGAAGCTAGAGATGAAAAATCTTCAAGATTACGACATAAAGTTTGAAAATCTTCAAGTTTTTGTACAAAGTGTGCTAGAGTCTAGCTTAATTAATACCATCTTTTCCCAGTCGAATCCGGAAATCGGACAGTTTTTACACTTGCCAGAAATCGATCCTCGTCTTGTTCGCAACTATGACAGGGAAATTGTAGGTCGTTGTATCAAAGAGTACA
>NZ_BCPZ01000042.1:0-274 GCF_001950615.1 Candidatus Protochlamydia sp. W-9 | reverse complement strand
TCTTCGCAATGTTTAGATCCGGATGATGAAAGACTATTAGAAGATCGGTTTAAGAACAGTTTGAAGCTAGAGATGAAAAATCTTAAAGATTACGACATAAAGTTTGAAAACCTTCAAGTTTTTGTACAAAGTGTGTTAGAGTCTAGCTTAATTAATACCATCTTTTCCCAGTCGAATCCGGAAATCGGACAGTTTTTACACTTGCCAGAAATCGATCCTCGTCTTGTTCGCAACTATGACAGGGAAATTGTAGGTCGTTGTATCAAAGAGTACA
>NZ_BCPZ01000041.1:0-16108 GCF_001950615.1 Candidatus Protochlamydia sp. W-9 | reverse complement strand
TCTAAAAAATTATTCCCTTTTCATTGCTTTTTTTCTTTATCACTGGTAATCTATCTCTTTTATATGAAAATAGGAGAAACCTTTAAATGTTTAAACACCCTCAACATACTTGGAATGAAAGCAACATCGTTGATGATGTCCAGTTTCAAGAAACAGATGCAGAATTATTTAAAAATCTTTTAACTCAAAAAGAAGCACTTCCAGCTGACGAAAACTCTTTAATGAGCCCTGGTAGCATACTGAAAGGTCGCATTGTAGAGATTACGAAAGATCATGTTGTTGTCGATGTTGGGTTGAAATCTGAAGGGCTTGTACCTATTGAAGAATTTTCCGATCCCTCTCAAGTTTATTTGGATGCCGAAGTAGAAGTTTTACTTGATCAAGCAGAAGATGATAATGGACAGATTGTTTTATCAAGAGAAAAAGCTGAGCGCCTCCGCCAGTGGGAATACATTCTAGAGCATTGTGAAGAAGGGTCAATTGTTAAAGGTCGTGTTATCCGAAAAGTTAAAGGCGGCTTAATGGTTGATATTGGAATGGAAGCATTCCTTCCAGGGTCGCAAATAGACAATAAACGCATTAAAAATCTTGATGATTACCTCGGCAAAACATATGAATTCAAGATTTTAAAAATCAATATTGAGCGTAAAAACGTTGTTGTCTCACGCCGTGAATTGTTAGAAGCTGAACGTATTTCTAAGAAAGCAGAAGTATTAGAACACATTCAACCTAGTGATATCCGTGAAGGCGTTGTTAAAAATATTACAGATTTCGGTGTTTTCTTAGATTTAGATGGGATTGACGGTCTTCTTCATATCACAGATATGACATGGAAGCGTATTAAACACCCGTCTGAAATGGTTCAATTAGGTCAAAAACTTGAAGTCATGATCTTAAGTGTAGACAAAGACAAAGGTCGTGTTGCTTTAGGTCTCAAACAAAAAGGACCGAATCCATGGGATCAGATCGAGCAAAAATACCCACCAGGAACTCGTGTTCATGGTAAGATTGTTAATCTTCTTCCTTACGGTGCTTTTATTGAAATCGAGCCAGGGATCGAAGGACTCATTCACGTTTCTGAAATGTCATGGGTAAAAAATATTACAGATCCAAGTGAAGTTGTCAAAAAAGGTGATGACGTTGAAGCGATTGTTTTATCGGTTCAAAAAGAAGAAGGAAAAATTTCTCTTGGAATTAAACAAACAGAGCATAATCCTTGGGATGATGTTGAGAAAAAATACCCTGTTTCAAACATTGTTAAGGCAGAAATTCGCACTCTAACAAATTATGGTGCTTTTGTTGAATTAGAACCTGGTGTCGAGGGTCTCATTCATATTTCTGATCTAAGCTGGATCAAAAAAGTTTCTCATCCATCAGAAGTATTACGTAAGGGCGATGTCGTTGACGCTATTATTTTATCAGTAGATAAAGAAAGCAAAAAAATTACGCTTGGCGTGAAACAACTTAGTACAAATCCATGGGAGTCTATTGAAAAGACAATGCCTGTTGGAAGTTTAGTTAAAGGAAAAGTAACTAAAATCACAGCATTTGGTGCTTTCGTTGAGTTAGATAGTGGAATTGAAGGTTTAATTCATGTTACAGAACTATCTGATCAAGCATTTGGAAAAGTAGAAGATGTCGTAGCTAAAGGTGACGAAGTCACTGCTAAAGTGATTAAGTTAGATCCTGAGCACAAAAAAATTGCTTTATCGATTAAAGAATATTTAATTGATCAAAATCAATATAATCGCGACGATATTGTTGTGACTCCTGCTAAGCGCAAGAAAAAAGATGAACAGAAAAATAATGAAGACGATGAGTCTGACTCAGAACAAGAGTCTGAAAAGTAATTCTTCCGTTTCTTAAACTAGTTTGATCTGGTTTAGGAACAAATTGTTATTTGATAAGACCTCCCTAAATGGAGGTCTTATCTCATTAAGAAAACTTAAATTAAATGATTCTTTACTCGTTGTTAAAGGTTTAACAACAAGCAGAGAACCCTTTAAGAAAAGAATAAATTCGAAAGGTTTGCTGAAGAGTTACTCCTCTCATTGAGTCCATTACTTTTAGCATGAATGATTGATGATAGACTAAGTAATGACTGAGGTTGTTTCTAAATTCGAGATTTTAGCAAATGAATGAAATTTCGAAGTCTAATAATAAGAATTTAGATACAAAGTATTTTATCTATTTACAGAATTGAGGCATTAAGTATGAACAAAGATCTGATTGCAATCTTTGAATATTTAGAACGAGAAAAAGGCATTAAGCGAGAGCTTGTTATCAGTGCGATTGAAGAATCTTTACAAGCAGCAGCTCGTAAAAGCGTGAGCGGAGCCTCCAATGTAACAGTCACTATCCATCCAAAAACTGGGAATATTGATGTTTATTGTGAAAAGGAAATCGTGGATGATGTAGAAGTCCCCTCTCAAGAAATTTCTTTACTAGCAGCGCGTGAAATTGACCCAGATGCTGAAATTGGACAATTTATTGACATCGTTGTGACTCCCAAAGATTTTGGTCGAATTGCGGCGCAAAAAGCCCGTCAAATTATTACACAAAAACTTCGCGGGGCTGAAAGAGATGTAATTTATGAAGAATATCGCCACCGGATTAACGAACTGATTTCAGGAACAATTAAGCGATTTGTTAGAGGTTCTAATTTAATTATTGATCTTGGAAAAGTTGAAGCGATTTTACCAACTAGGGAATATCCTAAAACTGAAAAATATCAAGTGGGTGAAAAAGTTCTAGCTCTTGTTCTCGAAGTTAAAGATACTGAAAATGGTGGCGCTGAAGTGATTTTATCACGTAGCCACCCAGAGTTTGTAAAACAACTTTTAGTACAAGAAGTTCCCGAGGTAAGTGATGGAACAATTATTATTGACAAGATTGTTCGTGATGCAGGTTATCGCACGAAACTCACCGTTCGCTCGACTGATTTGAAAGTTGATCCTGTCGGAGCTTGCGTTGGAATGAGAGGCAATCGCGTAAAGAACATTGTACGTGAACTTCATAACGAAAAAATTGATATTATTCCTTTTTCAAATGATTCTATTGAACTTTTGCAAAATGCCCTATCTCCCATAGAAATTCGAAAGATCAATTTAAATGAAGAAGATGGTATCATTTCTATTGTTGTAGAAGACGATGATTTTGCAGCAGTCATTGGTAAAAAAGGAATGAATGCGCGCCTTAATAGTCGACTTATTGGATATGACTTAGAGGTACAGCGTATGACAGATTATAATCGTGCCATGGCAATTGAAAGAAACGAATTGGCTGCAACAGATGATCCAACTCTTGATCAACCCTTGGTAGGTATTGAAGGAATCAACAGTTTAATCTTTGACCATCTGGTTGATGCTGGTTATCATACATTAAAATCTCTGCTAACGGCAACTCCTAAAGAATTAGCCGCAATACCAGGCATTAGCCTTGAAATGGCAGATAAAATTTTAGAACAAATAAGAAAACAAAGGACATAGAGCGTTGGCCAAGAATCTAAAATTGAATATTAAAAACGCCCAAATTGCAGAAGCGATTAATTTAAGCGGTTTAAAAAGCAAGTTGGCGAAGAAAAAGGAAGAGGAGTCTCAGAAATCCTCTGCCGCTAAATCTACGTCCAAAACAACAAAAACAGAAGTGGAAGAATTACCAAAAGAAGAAGCTCCAAGAATTCGAGCTCGTTCTAAATCCGCTTTTGCAGAAGCACCTGCAGACCAATCATCTAAGGAAATAATAGAAGAAATTAAAACCTCCCAAGATGAAGAATCTATTTCTAGAGAAGCTGCAAAAGTCATTGAAGAAAAATCTCGCATGAAAACAAGTGCAGAAATTCGTCAAGAAATTTTTGGAGAAGAGCTTTCTCAAGCGCCTTCAAAAGACAGTTCGCAAGAATTAGAATTTGCAGAAAAAATTAAAACTAACGAAACCAAACCTACAACTTTTATCGAACCGACTATTGCCCCCCCTGCTCCAGCCGAGCCTAAATCACTTGTTGAGGACAAAACTTCTATTACACACGTTTATCAAAACCAGAAAAGAGATATTCCTATTCGAGAATCATTACCACCTCAAGAGAAACTTGGTCCGACTGGAAAGCACATGAGAGATTTCATAAAACCTAAACCTCAGCCAGAGCGAGTTTCTCGCCCATTGGAAGCCAATAGCTCAAATCAAAAAGAAGTTTCTGAAGCAAACAAAGAAAAACTTGATAAAAACAAAATCAAACCAAAAAGTAAAGGTTTTGAAGAGCCTAAAGTACTTACTGCAGATGATGATGCTCGTAAAGGACTTAAATCTCCTAAATTTAAAGAATTTAAAGATATTAAACCTGCACGTAAGCCAGAAACTCGTCAATTTGACGCACGCGATAGACAAGGGCTTCGAACTTCGGACGAAGATCAACATTGGCGTAAAAAGAAAAATAAACAGCGCCAAAATATACAAGAAGATACAACAATACGTCCTACTTCTTTAAAGGTACGTCTTCCTATTTCTATTAAAGACTTAGCTTCTGAAATGAAATTGAAAGCATCACAATTAGTAGGAAAATTATTTCTACAAGGTGTTGTTGTTACACTAAATGACTTGTTAGAAGATGAAACAACAGCACAACTGCTTGGGCAAGAATTCGGATGTGAAATTACAATTGACACAGCAGAAGAAAAGCGTATTCAGATTACTGATAAGAGTATTCGAGAAGAGCTACAACAATCTCCAAGTGATCAACTACAGTTACGCCCTCCTGTCGTTGCCTTCATGGGTCATGTTGACCATGGAAAAACGAGCTTAATCGATGCGATTCGAAAAAGTAATCGTGCGGCTGGTGAAGCTGGTGCTATTACTCAGCATATTGGTGCATTCCGTTGTCATACGCCTGTAGGTGATATCGCTATCCTTGACACCCCTGGTCACGAAGCTTTTTCGGCTATGCGTGCTCGAGGTGCAGACGTTACAGATATTGTTGTCCTCGTTGTTGCTGGTGATGAAGGCCTTAGACAACAATCTATTGAAGCCATTCAACACGCAAGAGCTGCTAATGTTATCATCGTTGTGGCTATTAATAAATGTGACAAGCCAAACTTTAATCCCGATAACGTTTACAGGCAATTAGCTGAACAGAATCTTCTTCCAGAACCTTGGGGTGGACAAACGATTACAGTCAATTGCTCGGCAGTGACAGGAGAAGGAATTCCAGAATTATTAGAAATGCTTGCTTTACAAGCAGAAGTTTTGGAATTGAGAGCTAACCCAAGCATGCGTGCTCGCGGAACAGTCCTTGAATCTGAAATGCATAAAGGTCTTGGATCTGTAGCTACAATTTTAGTTCAGAATGGAACATTAAAGCGTGGAGATGCTTTAGTATTTGGATTGCTATGGGGTCGTGTAAAAACCATGCACGATGAATATGGAAAAGAATTGCAAGAAGCAGGACCTTCTACTCCAGTTGAAATTACAGGACTTTCAGGTCTACCCGAAGCAGGCCAGGAATTTATCGTAGTGAAAAACGAGAAAGAAGCTCGTGAAATTGCAAACGTCCGTTCTGAAGGAGCTCGTCAAAATACTTTTATGTTGCAGCAGAAGAAAAAAGTTTCGATGGAAAACATGCTTCAGCAAGCTTCAGCAACAGGTAAAAAGATGTTGAATATCGTTTTAAGAGCTGACGTGCAAGGATCACTTGAAGCTTTAAAAGTTGCCTTATTAAAAATTGAATCGGATAAAGCTGATCTTAATATTATTTTTAATGGTGTAGGAGAAGTATCTGAATCTGATGTTCAATTGGCAGCTGCTTCTAAAGCGATTGTCCTTGGATTCCACACTCAAATTGAAAGTCATGCGGAAGCTCTAGTTAAACAATTAGGTGTTCAGGTTCGTTTGCACAATATCATTTACCATGCCATCGATGATATTAAAGTCTTAATGGCTGGTCTACTCGAAAAAATTGCGCAAGAAACAGAAAAGGGTAAAGCTATTGTTAAAGCAACCTTCAAATCTTCGCAAGCCGGCATCATTGCTGGTTGCCAAGTTATAGAAGGCAGCATTCACCGCAATAACTATGTACGCCTTAAAAGAGGTCAGGAAATGATTTGGAAAGGAACAATTTCATCTCTTAAACGTGTCAAAGAAGATGTACGCGAAGTCCAAAAAGGAATCGAGTGTGGTATTCTTCTTAATAACTTCACAGATATTCTTGAAGGAGATATCATTGAAGCTTATGACATCACTTATATATCTCAAGAGTTATAAAAAAAATGGCTATTCAGAGAACAGACAGGCTCAACTCCCTATTAAAAGAAGTTATTTCAGAGGTCATTAGACGTGACGTGCGGAATCCGTACGTCACTGAACTTGTCACAGTGACTCGTGTTCAAATTTCAAGAGATTTACGACATGCGAAAGTATTTATCAGTATTATTGGATCTGAGCAAGCGAAAGTGGAAACGATTGAAGCTTTAAAATCTGCTGCTGGATTTATTGCAGTTAATGCTTCACAAAAAGTTGTTATGCGCTATTTTCCAGAGCTTAATTTTAAATTAGATGATAGCGTTGATAAACACATGCGCATTGAAGAATTACTTGGAAAAATCACAAAAGAAAGAGAGTCCCGCCAAGGAGACAATAGTGATCAGCTTGAACAGGAGTCTTAGCACTCCTCCTTCTCATTTAGAAGGAATTCTACTTATCAACAAACCTAAGGGTAAAACATCCTTTAGCCTTGTTAGAGATCTTCGCAAAAGACTCGGAGTAAAAAAAATTGGGCATGCCGGCACTTTAGACCCTTTTGCAACAGGAGTCATGGTGATGTTAGTCGGTCGTAATTACACGAGACTTTCCGATCAATTTCTTTTGAGTGATAAAGAATACATCGCTGAAGCTTATTTAGGAGTTGTTACAGATTCTTATGATTGTGAAGGCCAGGTATTATCTCAATCAAATATTATTCCGACTCTAGAACAAATCAAAGAAGCCTTTTCTTTGTTTCAAGGAAAAATAGAACAAGTCCCGCCTATGTTTTCTGCCAAAAAGCAACAAGGGAAAAAGTTGTATGAATTAGCAAGACAGGGAATAGTGGTAGAGAGACAGCCCGTAAAAATTTCTATTCATACGGAGTTACTTTCGTACAACTATCCCTATTTAAATTTTCGCATCGAATGTAGCAAAGGAACCTATATACGTAGCATCGCGTATGACTTGGGTACAAAACTCGGTTGTGGAGCCCATTTATCCAATTTAACCCGCACGCGAAGCGGAGCTTTTTGTTTAGAAAATTGCCTTAATGGGGCAGAGATTCATACCATCACCAATTTAGAACAAAATTTGATTCGTAACGACTAAAAATAATTCCTCAATGAAATTGTATAGTAAACTTGAAGAATTTTTTGATAAAAAAATCCCTCAAATCCTCACGATAGGGAATTTTGATGGGGTTCACTTAGGTCATTTGTTTGTCTTACAGCGCGTTCAAGCTATTGCTAAACAGTCTGATGCAGAAATAACAGTTCTTACTTTCAGCAATCATCCGTCTGAAGTTTTACGCCCACAAGATCCTGCCAAACTTCTTTGCACTCTTCCTCATAAAATAAAATTATTAGAGTCTAATCATGTAAACCATTTATTTCTCATTCCCTTTACCAACTACCTTGCTAAACATAGCGCTGCTTCTTTTGTTGAGCGTATTCGACAATTTATCCCCTTTTCTCATCTGATTTTGGGACACGACGCAACACTTGGCAGAGACAGACAAGGTAATCGATTAGTGATGCAATCTTTAGCGGAAATGTGGGGCTTTGAAGTTTACTATTTAGATGAATACCGCTATGAAGGGTTAGCAGTTTCTAGCACCTCTATAAGAAAGCTTGTCCAAGAAGGAAATTTAAAAAAAGTCCACGCTCTTTTAGGGCGCCCTTATTCTATTTATTCGACTATTTCAAGCGGACTTGGGAAAGGAAGACAAATGGGCTACCCTACAGTCAATATAGAAGTGCAAAATCTTTGCTTACCTCCGTTTGGTGTTTATGCGGTTGAGATTAAAAAAGGGCAAGAAATTTTACCAGGAATTGCCAACTTAGGCTTTGCCCCCACGATTAGACAAAATAACATTCCTCTTCTAGAAGTGCATATTTTGACTGATCAAACAGAGTTTTCGGAAATTTCCATTGAGGTGATTTTTCAACACTATATACGCCCCGAAAAAAAATTTGAAAATATAGAACAATTACGTTCACAGATTCGACAAGATATTGAGCTTGTAAAAGCTTATCAAAATAAAATTCAAACTTTAGACTTTTAATACTTCAATGCTGAAATAAGGTATATTGCTGGTCTAGTAAAACAATTCAAGAATAAGAATTATTATGTGGATTCATTTAGTTGATTTTATTTAAAGAGCTTACACTTGTACTCAAGTGCCTCGTGTTCGTCGATTTTAAAGTTCCTTTAGAAAACATCTGTTGTTTTATTTAATTAGCCGATTATTATCAACTGATAGAGGTTATAAAAAATTTAGAACAACGGTTACTTGACGCCTATAAATTAGACAAATATGAGATATTTAACTCTAGCGAAGATAGTCTAATAAAATAAAAAGGCGGATTTGATTCAGGGGAAGTCACTTTTTATGAACCCACTACTGGAAAAAGAATTACAGAGCACTTCTTTAGCACTCATTTTGTCCATTTTCTTAGCTTCGACCGCGATCAAGAACATTGCTGGGTGGCTACTAATCCTTACTATTTAATTGAGTGCTTAAATATCACAAACATTCCTAAAACAGTGGGAAATTTTTGCCCTAATAGGCTAATAAAAGAAAATATAAAAGGTAATTTAACGGGTATTTATGCAGATGAGCGCCGCTTAGCTTGCTGCGATAAAGAAGGGTGGCTGGATGTTTGGGACTTCGCTAAGGTTCGTCCCCCACTCCCAACCCTTAAGCTTTGAAATTTAGTTTATCCAATTGAACGCCTAATCAAGGCTTGTTTTAAAACTTCATCTTCATAAATAAATGGATCAGTTTGCTTTAACTCTTCGACAAGCTGAACAAGTAACCTTGGATTGTAAGTTTAATAAAACTTTGACAAAAGAAAGCGTGGCACTAGACACAAGATAATGACTTAATCTATGCTGAGAATTTTCTGACAATTCAATTATTTCTTTTGAAATTTTTAGATAATGCGTGCAATTTTTTCTAGATATTTATTATAAACTTTATAGCGCTCAGCGTTGTCATCCGATAACTTTATCTGAGCCTAGCTTTTTTTCAGAATCAAAGTTTAGAAAAGTAATTTTCCTACCGTATTCTCTTCTATTAATAAAATTATCATCTTTTCTTCTGGAGTCAAATTCATTTCTTTCAACGCTTGCTCAAATACTCCGGGTTCCCTTATTTCCTACTCTATGATAATTTTTAGTTCCTCGATTTGTTTTTGATGTTGAAAAAAGAAGCTCAGCGGTTTTTTATCCCGAGGACTCTCACATGCATAGCAAGCACTTTGTGACATTTTTATGAAAAACGAGCCATAACCACTGATCATTTTTCTTATATCCTACAAAGCTCCATTGTTCATCTCCTTCAAGTTTAGCCACTTTCAACTCATCTTTCTCATGACAAGTGACTTGTGCATTTAAATCCTCAGGTAAGTCATTGATAATGAAATCTATATAATCTAGCAGCCATGGGCATCCTTACAACAAAAACTCTACAAACCCATTAAGAGACATTCTTCTCAAAGAGATTTTCTGACAAGTTTCTTTGTTTGTCCGTCAATGATTTTAGCTTTATTGTTTTCGCTCCACTGTTTGCCACTTTAAACAGCGAAAATTTTGCTTTTCTTGACTTTTATCACCCTTTTTTTTCACCAAAGCTGATCCGCAATATGTACATCTCATTACTCTTCCCCGTTTGATTAGAATAATCCGTCTATCCAATTAGATCAGTTTATTGAAATAGCCTTAACTATTTAGCACTACCTGATATCCTTTAATAGTACTTATTCTCCAATAACAATTAATCGAGCAGTTTTAAAAAAGGATATTCACGTCGGATCTCTTCAAGACAGGTAAGAGAAAACTCACAACCTTTAATCGATAACTCTTTTAAATTGGGTTTTAAACGAAGAAAATAAAAAAGTCCTTGATCTGTTAATTTTGAACATCTTTCTATGCTAAGTTGAGATAATAAATGCGCCCTAACTCCTATTTCCAAAAGACCTTTATCGGTTACTAAGTCACAACGGTTACAATTAAATTTAGAAAGGTGGGGGCAGCTAGAAAAAATTTCCAATATTCCCTGATCTGTTAGAAGACGGCATTCTTCCACGTCAAATTCTTCTAAACGAGAGCAATTCCGACAAATCGATTTTAAATCGTCATTCGTCAATTGATGACATTGCCTTGTACTTAAACTAATTAACGTTTGTAAGCGATGCAGTTCTCCCCAAGATTGATAATTAAGATGCACATTTCCATCTAAAGTTAGTTTTTTCAAGTTTAAAAATTGGTGGCCAATCTCTCGAATATGATGAGGTCGTAGCCAACCACAAACAGAAAGATTTAGTTCACCCAAAGAGCCTGGTAAATCATCAAACTGGTTGTCATAAATGGTAGAGCCTGTCAAATCTGCTCCCATGAGTCTTCGACAAGCATTCACACATTTTCCATAGTAAGGGCTTGTACTTAGATCCTCACTAAACGTGAGATGGGTGATAAAGGAGGCAAGTTGATGAAAAAAATCTAACGTTTCTTGTTTAAAATCTAAAAATTCAACGCGTAGTTCTGTCTCACTTTGGCAAGGTAATAATTTTAATCCATACCCATAACTATTAAAAACTTCGCTGATAACCGCTTTCCAATCTAAAAAATATTGACGGTGCGCTTTAATGAGGTTTTCAACAACATTTTCTTGATTAATGTACTTCTTTAGTAATTTCGCACAATCACGCACTAAACCTTGAATTCTCCAAGCTTGCGCTTGCTGCATAATTGCTATTAATTCATGAGATTCACATTGCCACAATTCTTCTGCATTTTCTTTTAACGCATAGCTTTCGATCCAATTAAAAGTATTTAGAGAAATTTTTGGGATTTCCCATCGATCTTTCAGTTGTTGATAATAATTGATAAAAAGGTCTTTAAAAAAAGGACTAATGGTAC
Source organism: Candidatus Protochlamydia sp. W-9 (assembly GCF_001950615.1). Classification (NCBI taxonomy): domain Bacteria; kingdom Pseudomonadati; phylum Chlamydiota; class Chlamydiia; order Parachlamydiales; family Parachlamydiaceae; genus Candidatus Protochlamydia; species Candidatus Protochlamydia sp. W-9. Next base: position 4,954 of record NZ_BCPZ01000041.1, on the reverse strand, counting down.
CCAGTAAAAGGCTATTGACAATACGAATTTGACCTTGAATGACTAATTTAAATGTTAAAAATAAAGCAGGTTGAAATAACAAATAAGGTTTAAGTTGATGTTGGTGAGATCGAATAATGTGAGCTAGTTTTTCTGCGTAGTAGGTAGGGAGTTGATTCAAATAGAATGACTTTGCAGTCCATCTAATAATTAATTGAATAAAACCTACGTGTTTTGTAAACCAAGCTTCGTCCTGACAGCCGGCCTCAAAAAAAGCAATTAAATCTAGGGGCTGTTTCGTTAACGCTTGAAAAAGCTCTCGGTCAGACTCTAAATTGAGATAAGCATGAAGGTTCGGAGGTAAAAAATCAGGACCTTGCATGCAAATCCTCTCAAAAACAGATAAGTCTTAATAAATTAAATCTTAAGTTCCCTAATATGCGAACTATTCAGATTAATAAGCCGCTGAATTCACGGTCAATACAGTTCATAGGCAAGTAAACGCGAATCAATGCCCCCATTGTTGAGAACATGTCGTTTAGATGCAGCAAGTCCTACTTCTTTAGCAAGTTCCAAATTACCTGTAAATACAAAACCTTGTGCAGGTCTAGCAGTTTTTTTCTTTATAAAATCGCCCAATGAACGGTAAAAAGGACGGAGTTGATCTTCTTCTTCTAATCTTTTACCATGGGGTGGATTGGTCACAATCAGATCGGGTGAAACAGTCGGTGAAAACTCTCTAAAATCTGCTTGCAAGACTTCAACAGCTTGCCCAAATCCTGCAGCTTTTAGATTCGTTTTAGTGGCCCAAACGGCACTTTTATTGATGTCAATCCCAAAAAGGTGGCCTGGCTGAATTGTTTTGCGATGCTCATCTAATCGATTACGCACTTTTAACCATTCATTCGCTTGATAATCAGGATGGTTCATGAATCCCCACTTTTGCCTTAGATAACCAGGAGGGGTTTGGCTTGCCATTAATGCCGCTTCAATTAAAAAAGTTCCTGATCCGCAGCAAGGATCTAATAAAACTTTATCAGCTGAATATTTTGCTAAACGAAGTATCGCGGCAGCTAATGTTTCTTGAAGAGGAGCTTCGACTGTTTCTTGTCGATAACCTCTTTTATGTAGAGGAGCCCCTGATGTGTCAAAACTAATGATAGCGAGTGAATGTTGAATATAAAGATTCAGTTGGACATGAGGCTGTTGAACATCCACAGAAGGGCGTCTGCCCATTTTATGTCTTAGCTGATCGCAAATCGCATCTTTAACAACTTGCGCAGCAAAAAGACTGTTACGGAGTTCACGATGATGAACGTTGGCATCAATAGCAAATGTATTTCCTTCTTTTAAATAAAGAGACCAATCAATGTCATAAATATGTCGATATAAAGATTTTCGGTCAAAACACCTAAAGCGAGAAAGAGGCAACAAAACACGGCTAGCCAAACGTGATGCATAATTAATTTTATAGATGTCTGCCCAATTCCATTGATTGATAAAAACACCTCGATAGCCCGTTTGTAAATCAGTCAATCCAAGCTCTTGAAGTTCTTCTAACAAAAGAGGTTCCAGCGCAGATGCACAGCTGACAAATAATAATTTTTTTTCTCCGTTCACTTAATAGTTCCTTTAGAATGATTAAGATTAATGATGCATAAAAAGGATGACATCCCCATCTTTGACAAGGTAGTCTCTTCCTTCAGCCCGAACCTTTCCTTGCTCCCTTGCTCCAGCTCGGCCTTTGTAAGTCATCATATCATCAAAGGCAACCACTTCTGCACGAATAAATCCTTTTTGAATGTCCGAATGAATTTTGCCTGCTGCTTCAGCTGCATGAGTTCCTTCAGTGATAGTCCAAGCTCGCGTCTCAATTTCACCTGTGGTTAAATAGGTCAACAGTCCAAGCATACTAAAAGAAGCTTTGATCAAACGTTCAAGGCCTGATTGCTGAAGGCCCAAACTTTCTAAGAAACTTTTCCTTTCAGCCAAAGGGAGCTGAGCAATTTCTTCTTCTAATTTAGCACAAATCGGAATAACAACATTTCCCTCTGCTTCTGCATAATCTTTAACTCGGCGAACAAATTCATTATCCATTTCTGGTAATTCTTCTTCAGAAACATTGGCCACATATAAAACTTTTTTAGAAGAAAGAAAGCGATAAGCCTCAATACTTTCTTTTTCCTCATCTGTTAATTCAAGTGTTCTAACGGGTTTATTCTCATTTAAATGTTCGGAGACTTTTTTTAATGTTTCCAAACTGAGCACGAGTTCTTTTTTTGTTTTGGCTTGTTTTTCTAAACGGGCCAGTACATTTTCAATCATTTGTAAATCTGCTAAACGCAGTTCCATATTAATAATTTCAATGTCATGAATTGGATCAACTTTACCCGCGACATGGATAATATCACTTGATTCAAAGCAACGTACGACATGGACAATTGCATCTGTTTCCCGAATATTTGATAAAAATTTATTTCCTAAGCCTTCTCCCTTAGATGCCCCTTCAACAATTCCCGCAATATCGACAAATTGCATATTCGCGTAGACAATTTTCTTACTATTGGACAAAGCAGACAAACGATCTAAGCGATCATCCACCACATCAACAATTCCAATATTTGGATCAATCGTACAGAAAGGATAGTTAGAAGCAGCTGCTTGATTAGATGTGAGGGCATTGAAAAGCGTTGATTTACCGACATTGGGTAAACCAACAATTCCTACGGAGAGGTTTGTTGACATAATTAAATCCTTTTAAACAAAAATGAGATTTAAAATATCAAAATATTGAAATTGGAGCAACAGTACTGTCTAAAAGAATTCCCATTTCTTGCAACATGGCAATTAAAAATTTATTTTGAATTTTTCCATTCATTTCTAAATTTTCTCCCTGAAGCTTTCCTTCCATGGTAAGCTCCTCTTTTAGAGATTGTTTTCTCTCTACTTCTACTTCTTGTCGATCAATCCATTCCGACCACCATTGGTAAATATCTGCTTTGGGAATTTGCGGTGTACCAATAGTTGTTTGAATATGGTTTATGATTGTTATTTGATCATAAGGTTTTAAATACACCAATCTTTTAACCCAACGCTCATTTGATTGAGAATCAGAATAAGAGTTTACTACCCCACCTTTCCATAAAATTCTTCGAAGAGCTTTTTCAAATAGAGGAAAAATTTTTAAAAAAGGAGGAATATAGGCATTTTCATCATTTAAAGCAGCTTGATGAGTAATACCAAATTGCGTTCCAACCTTTGACATATTTATGCAAATGTTATAATTATGCACATCATTTATCTTGGCGATTTTACTAAACAAGTAGCTAAACAAATTGGATGTCAAAATTGTTTGATAAACTGCTTGAAACATTCTAGTTCTTTCTAAAAAGAGCGTTGCAAATATTCTTTGTTGCAGTGGAAGCGCTTCATTTTGAGAAATTAAACTATGAAATACCTCTTCCACGACTCTAAATTTACCAATTCCACAATATTGCCCTCCTTCAATCCCTAATTTTAGAAGAATATCCGCCCGGCTCATTTCATCCTGGTGGCGCAATTCTTGAACAATAAATTTACAATAGAAGTCTAACATTTGATAATTTTGAGGAGGTCCAACCATATTTCGATCTTTGATGCTTTTAATAAAAGCTTTAAGATTTTGTTTAAAATAATCTTGCTCAGATATTGTTCCTCGCGCTATTTCGCTCCAACGTTCATCATCGCGTAATTTAAGACTTAAAGCAATTTGATGATTGTCCCAATTAATATCTGCTAAATAGTCTAAGATTTGGTCTAATTTAACATCTTCTTGGATAGAAGGAAGGACATTTTGCTTTAAATGAACGGGATTTACAGCGTAGCGCGATTGGTTTGTCAAATTTTCAAGATCTTGAAGAGAAACTTTAAGATAACTTTGTTCAGGGTTGCTAGATGCATGCAGGCTTAGAGATTGTCTATTTTCCTGGTTTAATTGTTTTCGGTAACATTTAAAGAAATAATCAACTATAGGAGAGACTAAATTGATCACACAGAATAAGCGATTTAAAGTATTTCCCCAAACCATTCCAGCAATATTACTAATAGAATACATCATATAATTTAATGGAGAATGCATTTGCGCAGGTAAAAAGCAATGACGATCTAAAAAACCGATCGCTGTGAGAATCAAAAATGCAGTCGCTTGAATTCTTTGATGGAATATCCATAAAGCCACTGCAGAAACGACTGAAATAGCTACACTCAAAGTGGGTAAATGCGATTGCGCAAAATTAACAATTGTTCTCAAACGTAAATTATTAAATTCCTGACTTGCAAGCCAAGAGACTAACATAGGAACACCAATGACAACTACTGTCATTCCCCTTAAAGGATTAGTGTTTCCGGCTGCAATTAAGGCATATTTAACTTGCCTTAAAGCTTGATTTAAAAGCTCCATTTGTTGGATTGCCACCGCAACATGATTGCGCCCTTGTCGATGAGCATGCTCATCTTTAAGTTCTAGTCTAATCGCAGAAGCTGTATCTAAACCTCGTATCATCGGAACAGCAAAATTGATAAATGTTGAAAGTTGCATTTTAACCTAAAATAAATAAATAAAACATAACTATAAGTTTAGATTTTATCCACTTGAAAATCCAAATTTTAATAAATTTTCCTCATTTTGAGAAGGAAATCAAAAACTTATTATTATTTTATAAACTAAAATAATTGTTTAAATTTATTAAAATTAAATGATAACAAAAGTTCACAAAAATTTATATTAAAAAATCAGTTAATTTAAATAAAATTAAATTACCTAGGATTTTTTTAGCTCAAAAACGGTTAATTTTTTTTAATATTACTCGGCAAAAAAACACAGCTTAATTTTTGAATTCTATAAATAAGTTTGTGCACTCGGATAGCTTAAAAGTATATTCCTCCTTTAAAAAAACTCATTAATTAAACTCAATAAAAAAAATTCTTAAACGTTTTG
>NZ_BCPZ01000040.1:0-141 GCF_001950615.1 Candidatus Protochlamydia sp. W-9 | reverse complement strand
CAAGAGAGAGAAGAGGAACTATTAAGGCAAATTGGCTTAAAAGAGATCATCCGATTTGATAATCTAGAAGATACGAGTCATTTATCCTCATGCCTTGCAACCTTTTCTGAGAAATTTGAAAAGGGACCGATCTGTGTGAGT
>NZ_BCPZ01000039.1:0-141 GCF_001950615.1 Candidatus Protochlamydia sp. W-9 | reverse complement strand
CAAGAGAGAGAAGAGGAACTATTAAGGCAAATTGGCTTAAAAGAGATCATCCGATTTGATAATCTAGAAGATACGAGTCATTTATCCTCATGCCTTGCAACCTTTTCTGAGAAATTTGAAAAGGGACCGATCTGTGTGGCT
>NZ_BCPZ01000038.1:0-141 GCF_001950615.1 Candidatus Protochlamydia sp. W-9 | reverse complement strand
CAAGAGAGAGAAGAGGAACTATTAAGGCAAATTGGCTTAAGAAAAATCATCCGATTTGATAATCTAGAAGATACGAGTCATTTATCCTCATGCCTTGCAACCTTTTCTGAGAAATTTGAAAAGGGACCGATCTGTGTGAGT
>NZ_BCPZ01000037.1:0-141 GCF_001950615.1 Candidatus Protochlamydia sp. W-9 | reverse complement strand
CACGAGAGAGAAGAGGAACTATTAAGGCAAATTGGCTTAAAAGAGATCATCCGATTTGATAATCTAGAAGATACGAGTCATTTATCCTCATGCCTTGCAACCTTTTCTGAGAAATTTGAAAAGGGACCGATCTGTGTGAGT
>NZ_BCPZ01000036.1:0-141 GCF_001950615.1 Candidatus Protochlamydia sp. W-9 | reverse complement strand
CACGAGAGAGAAGAGGAACTATTAAGGCAAATTGGCTTAAAAGAGATCATCCGATTTGATAATCTAGAAGATACGAGTCATTTATCCTCATGCCTTGCAACCTTTTCTGAGAAATTTGAAAAGGGACCGATCTGTGTGGCT
>NZ_BCPZ01000035.1:0-239 GCF_001950615.1 Candidatus Protochlamydia sp. W-9 | reverse complement strand
TGCAGCAACAACTTGCTAAGATGCAGGAAGAGAAAGAGCAAAGACAACAGATGCCATTGCCTGAAACGAACCCCAAAGCAGAAAGTCGCAAGAGTCTCCACGAGAGAGAAGAGGAACTATTAAGGCAAATTGGCTTAAGAAAAATCATCCGATTTGATAATCTAGAAGATACGAGTCATTTATCCTCATGCCTTGCAACCTTTTCTGAGAAATTTGAAAAGGGACCGATCTGTGTGAGT
>NZ_BCPZ01000034.1:0-169 GCF_001950615.1 Candidatus Protochlamydia sp. W-9 | reverse complement strand
AGTAGCTTTATTGGGGATATCAGGGTAAATAACGAGCGGTTGACAAGGGAGTCTAAAAACAAAGGAAAGAAACGGGGCAAAAAAAAGGGCCTTAAAACGGGGTGTTTTAAGGCCAAAAAGAAAAGTTTGGCGGCGACCTACTCTCCCACACTCTTGTGTGCAGTACCAT
>NZ_BCPZ01000033.1:0-9151 GCF_001950615.1 Candidatus Protochlamydia sp. W-9 | reverse complement strand
TTATCTCTTGCTATACCACCCCAAGCCCCTCTTCTTCCTGGCAAATGAGGTCCCAGTAAATTCCAAACTCTGTCGGATATATCATGTCTTCTGTGCGCTTCCATAAGATGCTCCATTGATGAGCGTAGAAGAGTAGCATATTTAAGCATTTATTTTATTTCTCGTGACTACACAATCTAGGATTAAACCCAAAATTAGAAATATTCAAAATGACCATCCAAGTAAGTAAAATAAATTTTCATTTTATAGATGTTTTAATGGCGTATAGATAAAAATTATGGCAACATTAATAAGTTAAAATAGGCAGTTACATTATTAGAAATATTCAAAATGATTCTCAAAATGAATTAAATAAATTTTAATTTATGAATGTTTTAACAATATGATGGATAGATAAGAATCATGGCAATAGTCATAAGATAAAATAGGTAAGCATATTTAAAGAGAAAATCTCGTTTTATCAATGAAGAGCTATTAAAAAATTAAGTAAAAATTGATAAAGCTTACCTACAAACTCTTTAGTTTTTGATTGAAAATGCCTTAAGTCCACGATTCGATTAGGAAATATATAGACGAGAAATTGCTGCTACTAAAATTAATCTCTAGGCTTAATTTTAGTCCATAGTACATTTTTAAGTGTATTTTTTGGCGTTTACAAACATAGAATTGTTTGTATAGTATCATTCAAAATGAGCGAATATTTCTCTTAGGAAAACGTCTCGTTGAGAGTCGATAAACTTTAATGAAATTTTATCTTTGATCTCCTTAGGATAATGCACTCTTTTATTTTTGGCGCTAAAATTCCTGCTTTTGTATTAAGATTTTTTTACCTAACAATTTCTAAATTGAGTGAAGTTGCTAAAGCTTTAAAACGTGCTAATCCATCATCGGTGAAATTCTTACAGCCAAGTAGATTTAGATATTGCAAAGCCATTAGGGGTGTTAAATGGGCTAATCCCTCATCAGTGAAATTTTTGCACCAACTTAGATCTAAATGCGTCAAAGTCACCAAAGATTTTAAATGCGCTAATCCAGCATCAGTGAGATGCCGGCATTCGCTTAAATCTAGATGCTGCAAACCCGTTAAGGGTATCAAATGGGCTAATCCACCATCAGTGAGATTTTCACAATCGTTTAGATCTAGATACTGCAAACCAGTTAAAGGTTTCAAATGGGCTAATCCATCATCGATGAGATGATAGCACCTGCTTAGATTTAGACGCTGCAAACCCGTTAAGGGTGTCAAATGCGCTAATCCAGCATCAGTGAGATTCTCACGATCGCTTAAACCACGATCGCTTAAACCTAGATACTGCAAATCCGTTAAGGGTGCCAAATGCGCCAATCCGGCATCAGTGAGATTCTCACAATCGCTTAAATCTAGATACTGCAAACCCGTTAAGGGTGCCAAATGCGTCAATCCGGCATCGTTGAGTTTGTAGCATCTCCTCAGATCTAGATGCTGCAAAGCCGTTAAAGGTGTCAAATGGGCTAATCCAGCATCGGTGAGATTATCAAAATAGCTTAGATCTAGATACTGCAAAGCCGTTAAAGGTGTCAAATGGGCTAATCCAGCATCAGTGAGATTTTCACAACCGCTTAGATTTAGATGCTGCAAAGCCGTTAAAGGTGTCAAATGGGCTACATCAGTGAGATTTTTACAATCGCTTAAATTTAGATACTGCAAAGCCGTTAAAGGCGTCAAATGGGCTACATCAGTGAGATACCGGCATTCGCTTAAATCTAGATGCTGCAAAGCCGTTAAAGGTGTCAAATGGGCTAATCCATCCGTAAGATTTGCACAGTGGCTTAGATTTAGATACTGCAAAGCCGTTAAAGGCGTCAAATGCGTTAATCCTACATCAGTGAGATGCGAGCATTCGCTTAAATCTAGATGCTGCAAAGCCGTTAAAGGTGTCAAATGGGCTAATCCAGCATCCGTAAGATTTGCACAGTGGCTTAGATCTAGATGCTGCAAGGCCGTTATGGGTGTCAAATGCGCTAATCCAGCATCAGTGAGTTTCCTACAGTAGCTTAGATCTAGATGCTGCAAGGCCGTTATGGGTGTCAAATGCGCCAACCCATCGTCAGTGAGAGCCTGACATGCCTCTAAATGAATTGCTTTTAAATTTTTACAATCTTTTAATGCTAAAAGATGGGCATTCGTCAAATAAGGATTGTCTGAAAAATTGAGTGCTTCTATCTCATTTGAGAAATGATTTATAATTCTTTCAAACTCGGTTAAATGAGAGGCCTGGTTTAATAAGGCGCTTACAACGGTCAATTTTAAATAGTTTTTCAATGTGTTTAATCGACATTGCTGCGCGAAATTTAAAATCTCTTTTAATCTGACTAAACTTTCTTCAGTTGAGTTAAAGGGTTCAAATCTCTGGGATTTGTACCCTTCTATCAACTGTTTTTCTAAATTTTTCACCACTTCTGCCAGTTCATAATAATCGGCTAGTTGAATAGAAGAAGTAATCTTTTCTAAGGGAACTTTAAAGTTAGCGTCCATCAGGCAATTGAGCAAAAGCGTAAATTTTTTTTTCTTTAAAGCCAGAGGATGTTGCAGGGTTTCTTGAAATTGCCCCGACCACAGATTGTTAAAGTAATGTGATTTTTCCCTTAACAAAGCTAGCTGAGAATGAGAAATAGTCAGAGAAGTTCCTTCTTGAAAGCTTAGTTGAATTTCATCAGATGAAACTGAAGGATCGGGAGCTGGAATCGTTGGTGCACTAGTTTCTTCTGTATTGGCCAAAGGATTGTCTAGGGAGTTATTTTCCTCTTCAGGAAGTTCGTTAACATTTTGAGAGTGATAGTAAGATGGAGTCGTTGTATTGGCAAGGTAACTGTGACTAAACCCTGAATTAGAAATATTCAAAATGACCATCCCACTGAGTAAAATAAATTTTCATTTATAAATGTATTAAAAATATGACGTATAGATAGAAACATTGCAATAAACATTAAATAAGAGTCAATATTATTCAAATATAAACTTCTTAGTTTTTGATTTGAAAATGTTTTTAGTCTACGAGACTATATGATAACAAAACAAACAGGCTACAAGAGATCTAAAGTTTTAAAATGTACTAATCCCAGCATTATTGATTTTTAGAAACCTATTCAAATGTAAATATACTGCAAAGCCTCTAGAGGTGTCAAAAGGGTTAGCCCAGTATCAGTTTGATTATAGCAATAGCTCTGAACTAAATACCATAAAGCATCAAAGCTATCAAATGCACTAATCCATGGTTAATAAGCTTAACACAAGAGCTCAAATCGAGATGCTGCAAAGCTACTAAGGCCTCAAGTACGTTAATCCAGCAGCATTAGGTATTGGCAACACATCTGATTTAAATTAATTCGTAAAATGTTTATGATTCTTCAAACCAACTTAACACCTTAAGTTAAGGAGTTAATAAGTTTTATAGTTCTGTCCAAAACAAAAACCAACAAACTTTCTATTATTCATCTTTGGTTCATACATCATCGATAATTAGCTCTTTAAATTTTTATCATAATCGAAAATAAAATTAGAAAATGTGCATCAAAAATCGTCTTTCTAGATTTACTTAAATTAAAAACAAGTTACGATTGAATTGAAAAGCTTTGTTAGAAAGCCCTGAGATCATTAAGCATTAAGCCAAGTAATTTAGACATCCTAAGCAAAAATCCCATAACTTAAAAAATTGGACAATTCTACATTAATACCTAAATTGATTAGTTGAGTTATCCCTGTGGAGTTGCCCCTATAAAACCGGACCGCTAGCCTGCCATTTTTAATTTCCTTAAATACTCTCTTGGAGAGAGCATATTTAAAGCCTTATAAGGGGGCTTTAGCGTTATAGTCTTCGATCCAAATAGGCAATTGCTGCAAAACAGCTTCAGCACTTGTCAGATTGCCGAAATAAACATCATCTCTTTTAAAAGTTTTGACAAAAGCTTCTGCCATGCCATTACTTTCTGGACTATAAGGTGGCGTGGTTCTAATGGTTAAACCAAGCATTCTACCAAAATTGACAGTTTCTTTAGCCGTGTAACAGCTGCCATTATCAGAGAGCCATTCAAGAGGTACTCTAGCTTTTGGCTGTTCGAATCTATATTCAATAGTCTCAAGCATCAAATCTCGAATCATCTGCCCATCAATACCTATTGTAGAGGCAATATAACGCATGACTTCTCTGTCACACGTATCCAACGAGAAGGCGACATGAACACGATCACCATTTAAGCATTGAATAGAGAAGCTGTCTGAGCACCACCGTGTATTGCTGTAGAGAGTCTCTACTTTGCCTGTATGTAAGCGTTTAGGACGCCTGTTTGGCCTTTGTAGCAAAAGATGATGCTGCCTCATCAGTCTAAAAACTCGCTTATGATTAATGACTTTAAGTTTTTTCTCTTTGAGAAGGCTATTGATAATCGCATGGACCCTACGATAACCGTATGTCGGCCTGTCTTTAACCACCTCTTTGATTAAAGCTAAAATCTGTTCATTTTCCGCTTTAGAATAAAAGTCTGGCTGATGAGGTAAACGCTCTTTAAGCTGCTCCATAAGATTGGATCTTGCCACTTCCATCACTTCTGCTATTTTCCTTAGGCTAAATCGATTAAGCTTGGCAATGGCTGCCGCGAGATGAGTTTTTTTTCCTGCCCAAGCCTTACAGCCTCTTTTAAAATTTCATTTTCAAGTGTCTTTTTCCCAAGCATCCGCTCTAGTTCTCTTATTCGCTTTTCCATTTCTTTCACTTGGCTTTTGGGAACTAGTTCTTCTCGGCTGCTAATTCCTTGTAGTGCTCCTTGTTCCATCTGCCTTCTCCATGCAAAAAGTTGACTTGGTGTTATATCATATCTCCTTGCTATTTGGGAAACAGATTGACCTTCTTGATATGTTTTTTCAATGATCTGTTTTTTTTCTTCTAAGGACCATCGTCTTCTTCTTTCTACTGATGTAATTAATTTACAATTAGTCATAAATCTAGTCTTACTCCTATATCTTAGAAACAAGCTAGATTGTCCGGTTTATTTGGGGAGCACTACACCCTGGATCCTATTATATCTTTTATTTTAAAAATCAAAACATAAGAAAATTCGATTTAAAATATTAGCTTTTGACGTTTATTAACGAGAGATAACGTTATCTAATGTATTTTAGGATTAACAAAACAATCTTTAAAAATATTCAGTTAAATCTTTATTATCTAGGTAGATATTAAAGTTGTGCTTTAAATCTGTTTATATAGCAATATTGCAAGTTTAGAATTTATTCTGAAGCTTTTCTGATTTTATAGCCCTCAATAGCTAAAGAAACCGCTCTTGGACCATAACCTATTAGCTACCAAATATCCTTTCCTAATATGCCTAAATTTTAAACATACTTTTTGTTTCATTGCTTTGTTTGTGCTATGCATTTTGCAGGTTAAGAAAGAAATTTCGTGCAGACATTACATCTAATCTCGTTTTATATTATGTCAGATTATTGGTTAGTTTTATGTAGGCTCTTCAGCATTTAGATTTTAAGTGTTCTAAGATCAATAGTTGTATAGTTTGAATCTCTTTAAATAAGGAATTCCCTAACTTAAGGGGTTAGGAAAATAATTTAGTAATCCATTTTCTCACATCATCTTCATCTACCAGAATCTCCATAGACAAATGATTTTCTTTTTCTAAAAATATATCTATTAAGGCCCTCATTAAAGATTTGCTGTTATTCTTTCTTTAGAATCGTTTCCTTTTAGATCACGTGAGCGAAATTTCATAATCTTTTTAGCGACTTGGTCAAGACCTTCTTTTTGTTCAGCAGTTAAAAGAGCTGTTACCTTATCCAAGCTTTGCCATTTGGGCTTTTGTCCTATTACTGCTTGATCTTGAAGTTCACTAGATTCATCATTAATTTTTGGCTGATGAATGTAGTTAAAAGAGGCTGATTCTGGTTTTACTTCTTCAAGAGGCTTTTGAGAAGTAGATTTCAAACCATTAAATAAACTATTTTTTGTTTCTTGTGGATTTATTGCCATTAAGCTTTCTCCAATCTATGCAAAAGCTCTTTTGTCGCATTTAAATAATCGGAATGACCCTTTCCTTTTGAATTTTCAGCTTGAAATATAGTTTGTCTTTTTTGTGGACATGCTTTCAACTTCGTATAAATCTAATGACGTTTTCAAACATATCTTCAGGAAATGTGCCTCGCAGTATATTTTCAACGCCACTTGAAATACTTTCTCTACGATTTACCATTGTTAATAAATATCCTAAATTTGATATGGATGGGTTAGATGGCTTGATTAACTCAATTGTTTTAATAAGATGTCGGATTCCAACAAGTGGAAGGTACTCTGCGCTCACTGGCACTAAATAATAGTTACTTGCGATAAGGCTATTTACTGTTGTAAAACTAATATAAGGTGGGTTATCAATTAAGATAAAATCATATTCGGATATTAAATCATTTTTAAGCGCATCTTTAAGCTTATATTCTCTTCTTATCGGGCAAGAATGTAATTTTAAATCGAGATCAATCATTGATTCGCCAGAAGGAGCGATCTGAAGATTATCTACCAAAGTAGGCTTGATGATGTCTTTTAAGGAAATTTTATCATTTAAAATAGCCTCGGTAATATTTATTTCTTTTTCATCAAGATCACCAATTAGGCTATGTGTAAGATTCATCTGAGTATCAAGATCTATAGTTAAAACTTTTTTCCCCAATTTAGCCAAACCAGCAGAGATATTAACCGTCGTTGTTGTTTTACCAACCCCTCCCTTATGATTGATCACAGAAATTATAATAGGCTTCATAGGATTATTCCTTCTCGCTAAGTGCTTGGGTGTCTTTACGGACTGGATCCCCATTCCGTTTTTGAAGGTCTTTTCAAGCTTAATCCTGATATGGAGCATCCTCAAGGCTATATCCATGCGCAAGAAATTGCAGTACTTACTCTTCGCTCAGAGCTTGTTTTTATGAATACCTGCTTCTCTGGCAGAGGCAAGCGTCACAGAGAAGGAACGTTGGTCCTGTCTGGCCTTTTTTGACAGCTGGAGCCCTGTCAACTGTCGCAACTTATTGGCAACTGCCAGATAGTGATTTGACGCTTCAAATGGTTGACGCATTTTATCGTCACCTTTTAGGAATAGAGGTGGAAAAGTTAAATAAAGCCCAAGCCTTACAAAAAGCCATGGTAATAGCCATTGAGAAAAAACGAGAAAAACCACATCTATGGGGAAGTTCTTTCTTATCGGGACGGTAGTGCTAAATAGGTAAGGCTATTCCAATAAACTGATCTAATTTGATAGATTAATTATTCTAATTTAAGCGGAGAAGAGCAATGAGATGTACGCATTGCGGCTCAGATTTGGTAAAGAAGAATGGTTATACAAGACATGAAAAGCAAAATTTTCGCTGTTTAGAGTGTGGCAAACAGTGGAGCGAAAACAATGAAGCTAAAATCATTAACAAACAAACAAAGGAACTTGTCAGAAAAGCTCTTCTAGAAAGGGTGTCTCTTAATGGAATTTGTAGAATTTTTGATGTAAGGATGCCATGGCTGCTAGATTTTATTAATTTCATTATCAATGATTTACCTGAGGATTTAAATGCACAAGTCACTTGTGGTGAGAAAGATGAGTTGGAAGTGGCTAAACTTGAAGTAGATGAGCTATGGAGTTTTGTAGGAAATAAGAAAAATGATCAGTGGTTATGGCTCATCTTGCATAAAAAAGTCGCCAAGTGCTTGCTATGCAAGTGGGTCCTCGAGATAAAAAAACCGCTGAGCTTCTTTTTGCGGAACTAGCCGAATCATTAAAAAAAAGCCCTCTATTTCACTGATAAATTTAATGTCTATTACGAAACCATTCCTTGGAGTCAACATCAACCAGTTAGCAAGCAATCTGGTCAGACAAGCGACATGGAAAGATTTAATTGTATTCTCAGACAAAGATGTGCAAGACTTGTAAGGAAAACACTTTCATTTTCTAAAAAACTAACTAATCACATTGGGTTAATAAAATACTTTATTTGTTTGGGTTAATAAAATACTTTATTTGTGATTACAATAGATAATCGAGAGCCTTACCTATTTAGCACTACCCATTTTTGTTTTTATAGTGTTAAATCCGTTCAAGAATCATTGATTTTTTCAAAGCTAACAATGCAGCAACAAGTTTAAGCGTAAGGTTTTTATGCACCCATCGTTTTTCATTATCGGAATTCTGTTTTTTATAGCGATTCTTTTAAACTATTACTACCTTAATTCTAATTCAGATATTGACTTAGACGATTAGAAAGGCTTACTTTGACTCCTTTAAGAATTCGAATAAATCAAAATGATAATAAGGCTGATCGCAAGCTAGCTCAACCTTTAAACTTGTATGGGAAAACCAAACTTTTAGACTCTCTGATGCAAAAATGGCATTATAAGTTAGTTGGTCTAGCGACAGGAGCTTTAATCATTTCTGGTAAAGGAGTAGGATTGAGATGGCCAAAATGTTGAATGAGCCTATCAATGATGACAGGATAGGGCAATCTTATGATAATAGAGTCAATCAATTATGCGAGAAATAACGAAGGGAAAAGTATCAAAAAATTGTTTAATGAAAGTTGTGTTTTACTAGGTAAAATTTTTTAATTGATAAATCGCTCAACTTTGCGCTGAAGATTTTTTTATAGTATCGTGCTGATAACCAATTTTATAAGGAATTCTTTTTAAATGCAAAATTTGTTGTGATTCATCACTTTGCAATATTCCTTTTCCTTTGAAACTTAGTTCAGCAGAAAGGTCACAAACAAGGTAAATTAACGCTAATAATCGTAAAAATAGTTTTTTTTCATAATAAAACCGATTTATAAGTAAAATTAATTGTATACATCTTTAATATTGAAAATTTTTTAATTGCTTTTAGATGATTTGACTCAAGGTTGAAAACTTTCTGATAGTATAGGATGGCAACTTTCAAATATTTAACAACTTTATATTCATTTTCACGAGTAGCTTTATTGGGGATGTCAGGGTAAATGACGAGCGGTTGACAAGGGAGTCTAAAAACAAAGGAAAGAAACGGGGCAAAAAAAAGGGCCTTAAAACGGGGTGTTTTAAGGCCAAAAAGAAAAGTTTGGCGGCGACCTACTCTCCCACACTCTTGTGTGCAGTACCAT
>NZ_BCPZ01000032.1:0-236 GCF_001950615.1 Candidatus Protochlamydia sp. W-9 | reverse complement strand
TTTCACCCTATCCGGTATTAGCGGTCGTTTCCAACCGTTATCCCAGAGTTAAAGGCAAGTTATCCATGTCTTACTAACCCTTCCGCCACTAAACCCGAAGGTTTCGTTCGACTTGCATGCCTCATCCACGCTGTCAGCATTCAATCTGAACCAAGATCAAATTCTCACAGAAAAATAAACTCTTGAAAACCTGAGTTGATTATATATAATCTGCACTACTTAAAAGTAGTGCTATA
>NZ_BCPZ01000031.1:0-275 GCF_001950615.1 Candidatus Protochlamydia sp. W-9 | reverse complement strand
TCTTGCGATCCCCCACTTTAATAAAAAAAAGATGTCTTTTTTTCACCCTATCCGGTATTAGCGGTCGTTTCCAACCGTTATCCCAGAGTTAAAGGCAAGTTATCCATGTCTTACTAACCCTTCCGCCACTAAACCCGAGGTTTCGTTCGACTTGCATGCCTCATCCACGCTGTCAGCATTCAATCTGAACCAAGATCAAATTCTCACAGAAAAATAAACTCTTGAAAACCTGAGTTGATTATATATAATCTGCACTACTTAAAAGTAGTGCTATA
>NZ_BCPZ01000030.1:0-143 GCF_001950615.1 Candidatus Protochlamydia sp. W-9 | reverse complement strand
GCTAAAGTTGCATTTGATCCGAAAGAAAAGCCAGAAGGCTGGGATGTAGATAAATATGGAAAACCCGATGTTATATTTATGGCTTACAATCCTGCAAAACCCTACCCTACAGATCCAAGAGAGAGGCGACCACTAATAAATGC
>NZ_BCPZ01000029.1:0-142 GCF_001950615.1 Candidatus Protochlamydia sp. W-9 | reverse complement strand
GGAACAAAAAGGTTCTTCTTTAAATAAACAAAGCGGCTATAACTAATTAAGTTTGGAAATTCTTTAACTAAGTATTTGGTAACATACCCATAAAAGTGCTTAAATGTTCGATAATTTGATTGATGAAATAAAATGACGATTG
>NZ_BCPZ01000028.1:0-10834 GCF_001950615.1 Candidatus Protochlamydia sp. W-9 | reverse complement strand
TGGCTGCTCACTAAAAGGTTGGGGCGAGATAGGATGAGTGCTTTGCATGACTTGGCTATCCTTTGATTTAACAAAAATTCACGTCGTAAAGATACTATCAAAAAGAAACACTCCAATCAATTTAAAATTTGAAAAATTTATTATAGAAATTTAACTGACTGAGGAAAGAAAGTTAAGTTGCTAGAGTTTGGTTCAAGTCTTGAAGCTTTAAATCTAGCTCACTAAGGGATCAATTCAAAATTCTTTCAAGCTAAAAGATAAAAATTTTACTTTAGTCGATGCAAAACTCCACCATTTTCACTTAACTTCATTAGCAGCTATGCTTTTTTGAAAGTGAGAGTTAATTCGCTCTCATCGACTAAAAAGATGTGTTATTGTTCCTTTGCCTTTAAATCCATCGCCAAACTTTTGTTCTCCGCCTTTGTCAATTAGAAAAAACATTAACAGCCAAGCATTGCCAATTTAACTTAATCTGCCAGCTCTGCTGTATCTAGTGGGGCTTGCAGCAATCGATCTACCGCTTTATCTTTCTGTCATCCACCTAAATTAACGCCAGTTTAACGTAAGCTGTCTTCAAGATATATTCTGAGCGATCTTTATTGAAAAAAGACCTCTTTTCTGGTAGAAGATTTTGTTTTGCAGAACAAAAACTAAGGAAAGAGGCCAAAATGAACGAAATAGAGATGATCGAACTGTTTTATCTTGTGGATGATTTCTCTAATAGATTTCACCAAATGTGTTTCCAAAACAAATGGAGTAGACGAAAAGAAAAATCCGCAAAAAAACTTTTAGAAGACCTTTAAGTGAAGTGCTAACGATTTTGCTTCTCATTCATCGTTTCAATGATAGAACATTCAAACACTTCTACTTAAACCATGTAAAAACAACTTTAAAATATCTATTCCCTCATTTTGTTGGGTACTCAAGATTTTTTTCAACTCACCTTTGAAGCATTTTTCCTCTGTTTTGCTTGATCCAAGAACATCAAGGGATCTGTGAAGGGATTTTATTGATAGACTCTACAGGATTAACGATTTGCCTGCGTCAAACGTGCCTTTTCCCATCGTGTCTTTAAAGAGCCACGCTAAGTGGGGAAAAACAACCATCGGTTGGTTCTTTGGGGTTAAGCTCCATCTTGTGATTAATCACCATGCTAAAATTGTTGTATTTAAGTTGACAACTGGCAAACTTGATGATCGCAAACCCGTTTCAGAAATGGTAGAAGGGATGAAAGGAAAAGCGTTCGCAGATAGAGGGGATATGTCAGAAAAACTGACTCAAACTTTAATGCAAAAGGGAATGCATCTTTTCACAAAAGTAAAGAAAATGAAAAATCAATGGATCACGTTAGTGGATAAACTCATGCTAAAAAAGAGGGCTATGATTGAAAATGTGAATCATCTGTTGAAAATAGCTGTCAGATAGAACATCATCGGCACCGAAGTCGATGGAAATTTCTGAGCAATCTGATGGCAGGCCTTGCTAATTATTGCTTGAATCCATCCAAGCCTCGACTGTTCTTTTCAAAGGCAGAAACTGAAGCTGCTAAGCTTCTAGAATATTTTTGAGGGTTTCTTACGTTAAACTGGCGTTTTTTAGCTGAATAAGAAGGGAAAGTGAAATTTTTGTGGTTGCTAAAACGGCTGCGAGTATTTCCATTTAACGATCTGTTCAAGTGAATATTGCAAGCATTTAAACTTTCGTCCAAAAGCCTGCAAATGATTTAAAGACTTTTTAAGCAACACTGGTAAGTTGAAGTTTCTTTGTTTTTTCAACTAATTGTTTCGCGAGTTCTTCAGTGGCTTTGCGGTCTTGTTCTTTTTTTAAATTTCCTTGCTCATCAAAAGCGTTAGCAGCGTCGGAAATGGCTTTTTGGCTTGGCATGACCCAAGTTTGAATATTTTCTAAAATAGATCTTAAATGAACAAGTCCTCTTAATCCCCCTAAATTTCCTGGAGAGGCACTGATAATTAAAGCAACTTTATCGATAAAACAACTTAAATAGACTTCTTCAGGTGTAGCCTGACGCGTGGTCCAATCAATCATATTTTTTAATACGCCAGAGATAGAACTATTATATTCTGGAGAGGCAATGATAAATCCATCGTGCTCCCACAGTAGCTTTTTAAGTTTTAGAGCATTGTCAGGAAGCCCTTCATTCGCTTCAATATCCCCGTCATAAATAGGAAGGGGATAATCATTTAGATCAATATAAGTAACTTTTGCTCCAGCTTGTTCAGCTCCTTTCATCGCGTTTTTAACAAGTTTTTTATTATAAGAGTCTTTTCTTAAGCTGCCTGCAAAAGCTAATATTTTTGGTTGGTTATCCATCGCAATTTCTCCTATTTTTTAATCTTCAAAAACCTCTTTTAACAGCTTTTTTCCAAACATGCAACAGGGGATTTTTTAAAGGGAAGCAAACGGATTAGAAATAAAATTACTTTGGGATCTGGTTTGCCTTTTTAGCTTTGAAGACTCTTTAGCAACTTGTATTGGCTCTTTAGTAGAGCGATTTTGACCTACTCTCGCCGTTAAAGAAATGCGCTTGCGTTCAACATCAATTGTTAAAACTTCTACTTTTAGCTTATCTCCAGCTTTCACCACATCATTGGGATGGCTGACGTAGTGATCGGAAAGCTCTGATAAATGAATTAACCCATCTTGATGCACACCTATATCAATAAAAGCCCCAAAAGCTGTTACGTTAGTCACTATTCCTTCTAAATGGAGCCCTGGTTTAAGATCTTGGATAGATAAAATATCCTCGCGAAAGCTGGGAGGTTCAAAAGTTGCTCGCGGATCTCGGCCTGGTTTTTTTAATTCTTGCAGGATATCTTTCAAGGTCAACTCTCCTACAGAGGCACTCATATACTTCTTTAAATCAATTTGAGCGACAAACTCAGGATGATCAATTAAATCTCTCAAGGAGAGGTTTAAATCTTTAGCAATTTGTTCTACTAATTCATAGCGTTCTGGATGAACTGCTGAAGAGTCTAAAGGATATTCTCCATTTCTGATGCGTAAAAATCCCGCTGCTTGTTCAAAGGTTTTAGCGCCAAATCCAGGAACCTCTTTAAGCTGCTGACGACATTTAAAAGCGCCATGGGATTCTCGATATTTAACCATTTTTTGAGCAAGCGACTGACCGATTCCAGAAACATAAGATAGTAAAGGGGCGCTCGCTGTATTTAAATCGACTCCTACATGATTTACACAACTTTCCACTACATGAACAAGTTGATCTTGTAAAAGAGATTGATGAACATCGTGTTGATATTGTCCGACTCCAATTGATTTTGGATCAATTTTGACAAGTTCAGCAAGGGGGTCTTGTAATCGGCGAGCGATTGAAATGGCCCCTCTTATTGTCAAGTCTAAATCGGGAAATTCTTCTCTTGCGACATCAGAGGCACTGTAAACACTTGCTCCCGATTCATTAACAGTGACAACCAAGGTGCCCGTTAAAGCATTTTTTTTGATTAGTTGTTTGACAAAATTTTCTGTTTCTCGACCAGCCGTTCCATTACCAATCGCAATCGCGCAAGGTTTGTATAATTGAATAAAAGTCGCTAAGTCTTTTTCTGCTTGTTGATGCGCACTTGCTCCTTGAGAAGGATAAATGGTGATCGTATTTAAATATTTACCTGTCTCATCTACAGCCACACATTTACAGCCTGTTCGAATGCCGGGATCGATTCCAATAACAGACTTTCCACCTAGAGGAGAAGCTAATAAAAGATGACGTAAGTTATTGGCAAAAATATCTACAGCCGCTCGATCCGAGGCTAATTTCAAATCTAAACGGACATCTGTTTCTACAGAAGGATAAAGAAGCCTTTTAAAAGAATCTTCAACTGCTTGTGATAAATGAGAACTAAAGGGAGAAGCTTGTTTAAGATTTATTAATTTTGCGATTTGTGAAATGACAGAAAATTCCTCTATTTCAATTGAAAAATCAAGGATATCTTCTTTTTCACCGCGTCGAATAGCTAAATAGCGATGAGAAGGAATTGTTTTAACTTTTTCTTTAAAATCATAATATTGCTCAAACTTTGTCGGTCCTTTGACACTAGAACGCACTTTTGAAACAATAAAACCTTCTGTTGCAAATACTTCTCGAACATACGAACGAACAGCGGCCTCTTCAGCAATCATTTCAGCTACAATATCAAGAGCTCCGGAAAACGCTTGGTTGACATCCAAAACTCCTTTTTCTTCATTAATAAATGAACTGGCTGCTTCTTGCGGATTCCCTTGAAGGGGTTGACTTAAAATTAAAAGAGCTAAAGGCTCTAGTCCTTTCTCTCGAGCAATCATCGCTCTCGTGCGTCGTTTAGGCTTATAGGGTAAGTAAAGATCTTCTAAAATTGTTTTAACATTACAAGCTAAAATTTGTTCTCGTAGAGTATCTGTTAGTTTTCCTTGCGATTCAATCGAAGTAAGAATCGTTTGCCGTCTTTCTTCTAATTCTTTTAAATAATCGTGTCGTTCTTGAATGTTTTTAATTTGAACTTCATCTAGGTCGCCGGTCGCTTCTTTTCGATAACGGGCGATAAAAGGAATCGTATTTCCCCCTTCCAATAAATTAATTACAGCTTTGACAGAATGGACAGAAAGGGAAAGTTCTTGAGCGATTTGAATCATAAATATTTGGCGCGTTTGTTCTAACATAAACCTCTCTTCATAAAATCATAAGGAGGTCAAAGTTTAACAGTACTTATTGTTAACTGCAATCTAGAAAAAAAACCTCAAATATTACTTAGCTAAAACAATGGGTAGCTGCTGCCAATTAGAAGGATTGTGCTTTGAGCTGAGGTCTTTTCGGGGCTTCCAGCTTACGTCTGTTCCCATTGCTCCAAAAAATAATTTTTTTTTACCAAAACGAGCATTTAATGCATCCATGGTATTCATTAATTGTGTTCGCTTGGGATCTGCAGGATTTAAAAACAAATCAGAATTTGAGGATGATTCAGGCAAAAGATCTAATAAAATGACCCCACATTTCTTATACCTTTCTTCACGACGGAAAATTTTATTTAATCCTCGTTTCGCGGCCTTAATCATCTCTCCTGTGTCTTTAGTTGGAGCTGGAAATATTTCAGTAATGCTATCATAACAGCGCATCTTCTTTCCGGGCTGAATTTGATATTCTAAAAATATATGCAGCGCTTTTGCTAGGCTCTCCTGTGCTCTTAACTTTTTAGCCACTGTATAAACATAGGTAGATAAAGCCTCGGACAAAGGGGTTATCTCTGAAAGAACATGTCCGAAAGACCTAGAATAAAGCAAACTTTTTTTAGAGACTTTTTCATCTGATTCTAAGCAGCTAACTCCTCTTAATTCCCATAATATTCGCTCTCCAATCACACCCAGTCGTTTGCGAATAATGGAAGGATCCATTTGTGCATATTCCCAGGCCGTGTGAATATTCATTCCATTTAATTTTTCTTTTAAATTTCGTCCAATTCCCCAAACATCCCCAATCAAATAATTTTGTAAGACCTTTTGACGAACCGATAAATTTAAATCAAATACATAAGAATTTTGAATTTTTTTGGCAAGATCGTTGCCCATTTTTGCAAGTGTCTTCGTGTTAGCAAGGCCTAAAGAAATAGGCATTCCCACCCATTTCTTAACCTTCTTTTGTAATTCGTGACAAAGAGAAACTAAATCAGAAGGAGCAACACTAGAAGGATATTTTAAAAATGCTTCATCAATTGAATAAATGTCTAGGTCGGGGGCATGTTCGATCAAGAGGTTCATAATACGCTCTGAAATATCTCCGTAGAGTGCGTAATTTGAAGAAAAGACTTGAATATTTCTAGATTCACAAAGTGCTTTAATTTGAAAGTAAGGTTCTCCCATTTTAACGCCCAAAAGCTTGGCTTCTTGAGAACGGGAAATTACGCATCCATCATTATTGGATAAAACAATAACTGGCCTCTTTTCAAGGCTAGGATTGAATAATCTTTCACAGGATACATAAAAATTATTGCAATCTACTAAAATGAATTGATTCTTTGGTAATGATTCCACACAATCAGAATTAGACAGCGTGAATGACATGAGTCACAACTCCCCAAATATGCAGATTCATCTCTTCGGAAATTTCGATAGAAGGATATTGATCATTTTCAGCTACCAATTGCACTTTTTTAAATGCTATTTTTAATCTTTTTACCGTTAATTCTCCATCAACGGACGCAATAACCACTTTGCCATCTACTGCAGGTAAACTTCGGTCGACAACTAAAATATCTTGATGATGAATCCCTGCATTAATCATCGAAGAACCAGACACCTTAAGGAAAAAAGTCGCGGAAGGGTGCTTAATTAACAAGGCATTCAAATCAATGCGATCTGCCATCTCATTTTCAGCTGGAGAAGGGAAACCTGCCGAAATTGTCTGCTGGTAAAAGGGTAAATGGTAAAATTGTTTTTCAACAGAAGAAATATTTTCTAAAAAAATCAACGTCATTGGACTAACCTTCAAATCACTATTAGGATTCTAGTGATTAGGAAATAAATGTTTTATTTTTAATTCTGATTGGAAAATTTAATTAAAACAAGCCCTAATGATTTTTTTAATGATAACCCCACTTGTCATCAAGACAAGTGGGGTGGCATACTTAGCTTTTAGTTGACTTGATAGGTCAACACTTTCCATTGACCATCAGTGCCCCTTCTAAGAGTCAGTAACTCTCCTGAATTAGGAGCCTTGTCAAATGAAGTGTTGTATTCAATAACCATATAAGACCCTTTAGGAAGGCCATGAGGATCAATTGCTGGCTTTTCATCTTTCAGCGTACGAGATTGAACTCCTCCTAAACGCTTTCTTGCTAAATCTAGCGTTGTTTCCCACTCTTTTTGAGTAATTGTTTGTTGAAAAAGAGTATCTCCTTTTTCCCAACTCTGGGCATATTGCCCTTTATCCAGAGTCTCGACATAATCTTTAGCGACTTGAGCTGCTTCAATCATCCAAGCTGCCCAAGCCTTTTGATCGACTTGTGCTGATTGAGCTTGATTATTAGATACGTGAACTGGATTTACTATTTGTGTAGGTGTTTTACTATTTGGCACAGGTGTGGATACTGCCGATGGTGATGTCGAAGTGACAGAAGGTTGAGCATAAGCAGACCCTTGAACTAAAATCACTCCTAATCCAATTTTTCCTACTAATTTTATCAAACTGTCCTTATTCATCTTATCTCCCTTAAATTTTTTTTAAGAATAGCATCAAGCCTCAAAAGGTAGGTGCTAATCCTGAATATTTTTAGGATTAGCACTTAAAAAATTATTTTCCGTTACCCTTATTTCCATTGCCTGTATTCTTTGTTTCACAATGGCTATCACAATGACTATCGCAGCAAAGAATATTTTTAAGTTTTTCTTCAAAATCAGCTTTTACTTTCTTTTTTGCCATTTTGGCTTCCCATTTTTCTTGATTAGCTTCGCAAATGGCTTGTGCTAATTTTTCAATGCATGAATCGTTTGCACGGATATGTTCTTTTATACGTTCTTTTAAAACTTCCATCCATGCTGCGTCTGCCAAAGCTAAAAATTTTTGAGCATGATCTTGCTCTCCACTGCAAGAATTTTGGCAACCACATGAACAAGAACAGTTATTTCCACAACAAGGGTGACTTCCACAGGAGCTGCTTTCACAGCATCCATGCGAGCTATGGTCAGAATGATGATGATGATGAGTTCCACAAGTTTGATCTTGACAAGACATGTTTTTCTCCCTTTTAAGACTATCAAACCTTTGAAAAGACTCTTCCTCAGGCTAGATAGGTATTTGATATTAACACTAGTTTTCTCCAAAAAAGAGCCTAGTTTCACGGTATTTTAAGCAATTGCAGGAACTTAAAAAACTTATTTTAACGTAAAAATTTGTCGGAATCGAAAATGAGCGTTAACCTATGCTTGAATTTTTATTTTACGAATCAAACAAAAAGTTAAATCTCGAAAAGAAAATTCAAATTGAAGGTTATAATCTATCCATATCATGGATGAAAACTACAAGTCAATGCATTCAAATTATTTTTTTAATAAAAAAGTTCCTTCTCTTGGAGAAAAAAATTTGAGTCTACTGGAGTAGAAATTTATTTTTCAGATTGAGTATTAATCATCCAAGCAGAAAATTGATCCAAAAAGCGATAAAAACTACCCATATGTTCCATTGGAAAACAGTATTTTTGCTCTGCATCTTGAAGAATATGTTTAAAAGAATGCAACCAAACTTGTCTGGCTTCTTCATCAATGGCAAAGGGTAAATGTCGTTGCCGCATGCGAGGAGAGCCAAATTGTTGTTGATATAAAGGAGGTCCTCCACAAATAAAAACAAAAAAAGCAGCCGATTTTTTAGAAGCAGCTTTCATATCTGTAGGGAAAAGATGGCGAATAGAAGATTTTTCTAATTCTAAATAAAAGTCTTCTAACATTTTATAGATATTGTCCTCCCCCATTAACGAATAAATGCGTGAATCTGGGGTAATCCCTTGAGGAGGGCCACTGGGCGGAACATAAAATTCTTCTATTGACATAAAAATTCCTTAAAAAAACTCCTTTTTAACAAATTCATTTTTCTCTTGTCCAGCTATTTTATTTATTGTCATTTATTCTTTAGACCAAAAATGAGTTTATACCTTGAATATTTCTTTGGTTTGGTTTTAAAATAATTTTTCAACACGAAAAAAATTTCCGCATAAGGAGTTTGCTATGCAAGGATTATCTAAAGTTATCTGGATTTACGCCATTATTGTATTGATTGGAGGAATTGTCGGCCATGCTGTGGCTAACAGCCTAGCCTCTTTAATTGCTTCTAGTATTACCGCAGCTATTTTATTAGGATGTGGTTATTTGGTCCATAAAGGACAAAGTTGGGGCTACTACGGAACTCTTTTAATTGCCGGACTTCTTTTGGCCTTCTTTGGATATCGATTTTCTCTGTCTTATAAATTCATGCCAGCTGGGCTCATGCTTGTTTTAACCACAGCCTTACTTGCCTACTTGCTGACAAATTTAAAAGCATTTTGCTGTCGAGAAAATTCTTTATAACCAAGAAGATAAATCAATTCTGAATGGCAGCTTCCAGTGTCGTCATTCAGCATCGGCTTAAGTCACAAAAGCATATTTCCATTTTTCGGTTTTGAAACGCCATAAGTAAATGAGGCTAGAGACAACTCCATACAGAGCAATTAACATCCAAGCAATATTTGCCGGCGCTCCCCACTTAAATACGAAGAAGTAAATGGGTAACAAAGCCACAATCCAAGGACCTGTACCTCCCACTTTCATAATAAAACGCGTATCCCCTGCAGCCGTTAATAGCCCGACTAACAACCAATTAATTCCATCAAATAGAAAAAATAACCAAACCCAAAAACATGCTGCATGTAAAGTAGAAAGCACGGCAGGACTTAGAGCTTCTTTTTGTACTAAAAATAAATGAATTAAGGGATCTGGATACCAAACTAAAATGACGCCTAAAAGTAAAAAAACGAATAAGTAAAGCTTTAAACCTGATTTCAGTAATTTCCACACAAGTTCATGTTGCTCTGCTCCAAAAAAATTTGCAGCAATCGCTGTTGCTCCTTTAGAAACACCCTCCGTCATAAAAGTGAAAAGAAAGAAAATACTTTGCGCGACTGTCACAACTGTGATGTAATCTGTTCCTAGTTTTGTCATCAAATGGAAAATCAAAACCCAAGCCATCAATTCGAGTGTGTGAGCAAAAGCATTGGGGATGCCAATACTAAGGCTTTTCCGAAAAAGACGTTTATTAATTCGCCATTTGTTAGTCCCTTTTTCTTTTCGATTACTGGCTTTGAAAAAATCCCACCCGAAAATTACAACTTGAACTGTCAGAGCTATTCCAGTTGCGATAGCAGCTCCTTTAATACCTAAAGCAGGAATCCAAGGCTCCCACCCGAAAATTAACAAATAATCTAAGCCGATATTCACCAGATTCGAAACAGCCATTACGCAAGTCACACACTTTACCTGTCCTTGTCCAATGTAAAAAGCAGAAATCGCTCCTGAAAGAGCTGCCAGAGGACCAAAACACAACAAATATTTGAAATACTCTATTTCTAGCAAAGCAGAAGGATGGCCATCAAAAAAATAAGGGCCAGCCCATAAAGCAAGAGGAATAAACCAAAAAAAAGAGGCTAAAGAAAGCCAAATCATTTGCCAAACAGGTTGACCTAACTTTTCAAATTTTTTTGATCCATTATAACGCCCTACAAAAATTTCAGCGACACTAACAGTTGAAATACACCAAAACTGCAAAAACTGAACTAGAATTCCTGCATTAGCAGAAGCATTTAGAGCCTCAAGAGAATAGTTAGCTAAAAATAGGCGGTCTAGAAAAAGCATTAAACTGACAGACATCAGAGAAAGCATTAAAGGAAAAGAAATTTGCCACAACTCCCCCATCGAACCTTGAGGATAAGCTGTTAATTTATTCAAATTCAAAGGAGACAAAGGAGAAGACATCATATAATCACCTATCATCAATAGTCCAAAAGTAATTTCTTTTGGTCTCACGATTTTTTCGACTGATCAGTGATTTAATTTACATTTTTTCACACAATTTTTTTGCTGATCTGATAAAAAATAATTTTTAAATCATCATAAGATCAGCAAATAAATTCGAAAAAAAACTTTCAAAGTTTAAATCACAAACCAAATTATTTTTGCGCAATTTTTAGAAAGGAATTTTATATATTATAGGTCTATCGTTTCTCATGCGAAATTTGCATAGTGTTGTAGAGTACTTGTCACCCACTCTAAAAAAATCAATAGTAGATTTCGAATATTTTTCTTAAGG
>NZ_BCPZ01000027.1:0-220 GCF_001950615.1 Candidatus Protochlamydia sp. W-9 | reverse complement strand
AAGAAGAATTTTGTCTGTCAACTTCATAAGATTCTGCTTCATATTCGATCTTAGGGTAGTAAATAGTTCAAGACCTTGTTTCAAAAGCCTCTTTGAAAGTTCTTTCGAAATATATCCCTTATCACCAAATAGTTTTCCAAAAATCCCTTTCGACAAAGTTTCGGCAATAGAAACATCAGCGACATTTCCAGGAGTTAGCTGAAAAGCCAAAATTTCTCCT
>NZ_BCPZ01000026.1:0-411 GCF_001950615.1 Candidatus Protochlamydia sp. W-9 | reverse complement strand
TAGGCAGCCATTAACAATAAGCGATGCTGCTCTGCTAAGTTTATCGATGGCTTTTTAGGTTGGTGAGTATAAGCAACAATCCCAGCTAATAGATTAATTAAAAAATTTCCGGCATTTCTGTGGCGTGTATGTTCAATTGGAGAAATATTTTTTAGTTGATCATTCACCGTTTCAATAATAGCTCGTTTTCTAAGAAGAATTTTGTCTGTCAACTTCATAAGATTCTGCTTCATATTCGATCTTAGGGTAGTAAATAGTTCAAGACCTTGTTTTAAAAGCCTCTTTGAAAGTTCTTTCGAAATATATCCCTTATCACCAAATAGTTTTCCAAAAATCCCTTTCGACAAAGTTTCGGCAATAGAAACATCAGCGACATTTCCAGGAGTTAGCTGAAAAGCCAAAATTTCTCCT
>NZ_BCPZ01000025.1:0-143 GCF_001950615.1 Candidatus Protochlamydia sp. W-9 | reverse complement strand
AGGAATAAAAAGGTTCTTCTTTAAATAAACAAAGCGGCTATAACTAATTAAGTTTGGAAATTCTTTAACTAAGTATTTGGTAACATACCCATAAAAGTGCTTAAATGTTCGATAATTTGATTGATGAAATAAAATGACGATTG
>NZ_BCPZ01000024.1:0-143 GCF_001950615.1 Candidatus Protochlamydia sp. W-9 | reverse complement strand
AGGAATAAAAAGGTTCTTCTTTAAATAAACAAAGCGGCTATAACTAATTAAGTTTGGAAATTCTTTAACTAAGTATTTGGTAACATACCCATAAAAGTGCTTAAATGTTCGATAATTTGATTGATGAAATAAAATGATAATTG
>NZ_BCPZ01000023.1:0-6420 GCF_001950615.1 Candidatus Protochlamydia sp. W-9 | reverse complement strand
TGGATAATGTGAGTTAATATCCGAGCTAGGAATAGAACTTTCGTCATCAGAGCTAGAACTAGAACTTTCGTCATTCGTTGAGACTTTTTGACTTATCAAATCAACTTTTTTCTTACTATTTAAACCAGGTGGATTTGTTTGCCATGTCTGCGGACCCACACCCAGTGTGGCTAAAAATTTATTTATACTAAGCTCTCGTTTTTCAGCATCTGAATTTGGATAATGTGAGTTAATATCCGAATTTTCATATCTAGGTCTAGTATTAAGCGTGGTATTTGAATTTCCACCAAACATTAAGGCCTCCTCTAACTTTTTATTATAAGCATTTGTATACAACCTAATAAATTTTAAATATTAAGTTAATGTTTTAAATCTATTTTAATAAATTGTATAATTAAAATTTAATAAAAATATTATATTAAATCATCTATAATAAATCTATCCAAAATTTTGCAATTAAATCTATTAAGTTTTCAGCAGAGTAATTAAGGCACTATTAGAAAGCTTAATCTGTCTCCAAAATTTAATTCTATTAATCCCGCGCTGTTTCAAACATTTGATTATACCCTCCAATATTGTCAAATAAATTTTAATACATAAATATTCTATTTTATGGCATACATACTCTAATAAATAAAAATGCAGGATTGCGCGGCAAAACATTAGTTTTAATTTCTCTAATCCATCTGCGGGATTAATCACGGGTGTATTGATGACTTATTTTCAAAAATGATTATTTCACTGAATTTGAAAAGAAATATGATGAACAAATTTACCTAATTTATTTGAGGCTCAACATGAATTCAACTGATTCCTCCCTTTTTCCTCAGGAAATTTTATATCGTATATGGGCTTTTTTAGGACCTAAAGACTTATGCCAATGTGAGCAGGTGAGTAAGTTATGGAATGGGCACATTTTGACCCCTTTTACAAATTCTGCTACGGGAAAAGAAACTTCTTTGTGGAACGAGCTTTATCGAAAAATCTTTGCTAGTGATTCGGAAAATCAAAGGCTGTATTCCAAAGAAAACTATAAAGAATCGGTATGTGATGAGAAGAAAATAGCTTGCGAACTATGGCTAAATTCAGAAACTATTATATCTTCTGAATCGGAAAATCAAAGATTATATTCCAAAGAAGATTCCAAAGAATTGGTATGGGATGGGAAGAAAATAGCTTGTGACTTATGGCTAGATTCAAAAACTATTATATCTTCTGAAAAAGTAAAAGCTGTAAATGCAGCCGCTCTTTATTTATATCATGAAGGATTTGAATTAGATGGAGCTAAAGCCGATGGCGATTGTTTTTTTCATGCTTTTTTAAACAGCTATAAGACATTACCTGGACAAAATATCGCCTTGCTAAATGAGCAATCAGATAAAATTTCTTATTTAAGAAAAACGCTTGCTAGTCAATACGAGAGATCCCCGTTAGGATCAGAAAATAAAAATAGGGTGGAAGAGATCAAGCAAGGCGGAAATTGGATAGTGGCAATGGATGAGGGCGACTTATTAGCACGAGCTCTTGATATTCCAATAAGAATTTTAACAGTTAATCAAGATCAATCTGTTTGCGGGCTCAACGATATGCTTACGTTTAAACAAGGAGATGAAACAATTCGGCAAGTTTGGCAAGAAATCCCTGAGGAAAAAAAAAATAAAACATACATTTTTATTGTAGATTTAGGGGGGCACTTTGTCTCCGCTAAAAAAGCATTAAATAGCAGTTTACCACAAGCATCTACCTTATCTTTCCAAAAAAAAGTGCCAGCAACGCCTACTCAATCTAGTGGACATTCTCATATTATTAATGAAGATAAATTCTCAAAGCCAGGTTACTTGAGCGAATTAAAAGTTAAAGAAAATGCAACTTACCAAAATTTACCGGGTGGTTTTAAGTGGAAAGCCATTCCTATGTTTTCTGTGATCGCAGGTAAAAATGGGGTAGGAAAATCGAATCTTTTGCAAGCGATCTTATTTGGATGTTTAGACAATCAACATATGATTAGTATTTCGAACAATAATTTTCAAATCTGCTCTTTACAAAATACGGATCAACTCAAAACATTAAGAGTTGATGTAGAAAATAAATCCAAAGGTGAATTGAACGCAGAATTAGAGAAATTATTTCAGGACTTGAGCAAATATGCAGTAAATAAATTGTTGCAAAGAGAATCGGATACTTCTTCTGCTCAACCATTGTTTGATGAAGTTATTGAATCCGCTCTTCAAGAAATGGACAAAAAAGATTCTAATTCTTTTTCTTTTTCTAGTTTTGACCGTGAATTAAAAAGGCAATTTAATAAAAGAAATACGCCACATATTGCAGACTATAGTTCTATTTTGCAAGCGGCAAACCTGATATTTGACAAGTTATTGGATAAAATGCTAAGCGAGACAAAGGATAAACAAGAGTCTGTTAAAAGAATTTTTGCGGAAATAAACAATTACTTAGTTAAATGTAATTTTAAATATATTTTGTCTGAAAAAGACTTTGTCTGGGATATTAATAATGCTCAATTTAATAATATTAATTTAACATTTGCCAACACAGCTCCCTGGATGAAATATCCTTTGACGGTTCCTTTAAGTAATATATCTTCAGGGGAAAGAATTGTACTTCTTGTACTTCTCTGGCGATTCGATCAGCGTAATATCCAAAAAGAGAGTGTTATCTTATTAGACGAACCAGATGCGCATTTACATCCTAGCATGGTAAAAGAGGTCATCGATGTAATTAAAACAAAATTAGTTACAGAACTTGGAATCCAAGTGATTATGACAACCCATAATCCGACAACGGTTAGTTTTGTTCCCAAGAAATCTTTATTTATCCTAGAAAATGAACCACCTGATTTTAATCCTACCATCAAGCCTGTTGCAAATAAGAGACAAGCAATGAATATTTTAAGTGGCAATTTGGTTTATGTGAATGAGCCATTTGCAGTGGTGTTTGTCGAGGGAGATAAAGATAAACAGTTTTATTCAATTCTAGCGAAACGATTAAACGATACGCGTAAGGTAGAATCTCAAATGATTTTCAAGGTGCATGGTTCAGGAAATCGAGACGATCTATCCAGTTGCGGTGTCATCAAGTCACTTATTAAAAAAGTAGCGGGGCAAAGTAGCGAACCTTTATCTCCATTTGTTTTTGGTCTAATTGATGGTGATAACCGTAATCTTGATATAAAGGATCCTAGAAATTTAAAAGCGTTAAAACGCTACAGTTTAGAAAATTATATTTTGGATCCTATCCATTTATTTTTATGCCTCAACTTTATTCGTGAAAATTTTAGCACTGATTCCGATCTGCAGCCTCATGTAAAGGATTGCATGGAAAAATTTACAGCTCTAGTTTCATCTTTACCGTTGGCAGAAGAATCAATCGAAAAGCAGATGAGTGATCCTAATTTTTGCCAACAAATCATTAATATTTTTTATAATCGTGTGCGAGAAGAATGTGAAAAAGCTCTTTCATGCAGAGACCAAAATTTTAAAGTTTTAGCCAAGCTTATCCAAACTCAAATAGACGTATGTGAAGCAATTTTAGAAAATAAAGAGCCATCCGGAAAATTAGTTGATACGATAAAAAGAATTAAAAAAAATCCTGGAAAAGTCCTCCTCTTTTTCAAAGAATTTTTAGAAAGCTTACAAAAAGAATTCGAACAAGTAATTGAAAAAACGAACTGCGATATATTTAACATCGCAGGAAATTTATATTTTGATGAAAAAAATATAAACTTATTTGGAAAAAATCCAGACAAAGAAGCTGTTGTCAAAACATTGAAAAGTTTTTTTGAAGATCGAAAAGAAAGTGCTGATAAAAAATATAAAGGGGATTGGGTTAAATTAGTAAATTGTTTAGGGCAACGTGATACAAAAATCATGAATGAATCAAATATAATTGATTGGGATAGTACAGAGAAAGAAGATGTGCACCTAATTTTAAAAAATCAAATAATTACCGAACATGAATTACAATATCCTAAATTTTTGCTTTATTTTAGAGGACACAATTTGCAAACATGCTATGAAAAAATATTAAAAATCCCCCATGAGCTTATCAATGATTTTGTTTGCATTTTGGACATGATGCAAAGCATTTTAATTCCGAATGATTTATTAGAAATTTATTCTTCAATGAAAGCTATCGTTGAAGAAAAAGAGATAGAATCCAAAGCAGAAGAAAATTCAGGAACTATTCCTTTTTTCGCTAAAGTGAAAAATGATATTGCTAAGGATAAACAACGCAAGGAAGAAAAGTTAAAGCATAAACAAGCGGCGGAAGATAAAGAAAAAGAAGGCATAAATGAAGATGTTTTTGAAAATTTTCTTTTTGGCTCGGCAGATGATTTTGAAGACTCATAGACTTCAATAAGAGCATAAATAACCTATTTGGAATCTTTAAGACGAGTAAGTTCTTTGGTAAATAAGCTTCGACTCGAAAGCAAATCTCTTTAAAGAAATCGGTAGAAAAATAGAATTCCTTAAAGCTTTTCTTAGAAGCGTTTTAAAAAACAGTGGATTATCGAAGCTATCGTTGAGAAGCTTGAGCGAGAAGAATATCAATTTAAAGTATTACTTAAAAAGCTGCTTAAATCCGCTTCCAAAGAGCCCTACTAACAAATAGCTTTATGCAAGTGGTATATAATAAAACAAACTAGAGATTGTCATCATTCCAGTAATTATTGTTTATAATTTAATTGTTATTTCGATTTATTATTCTCAATAAATTATTTATCAGATTGTTCTGAAAGGATTTTAAAATTTGTAAAAAACGTTATAATTATTTTCTCCCTCAATCTCTATTAGCTTATGTTTTTTAGAAAATAGATAAAAAATATGAAGGAAGAATTGAAATAAAGAGAAAATATGTAGATATTTTGTTTATGTCATAAATAAAAGATCTACTAAGCTTAGTTATACAAGTTTAGCTAAGTTAAAAAATTAATTGAATATTTAGTAAGAATAAAATTTTGATTATATAATTTAATAGCTCCTTCAATAGGGTAAGTATTGTTCGATAAATAATATGTCCCTATTGATATTGCCAATGTTCGATAAAATTTTTTTTCCCCATCATTTTTGTATATATTATTAATATGAGGATTGGGACTAATCGCATAAGTAATTTCAGAATTTGCTATTCCTTTCTTGTAAATTGTAATCCACCTATTGCCTTTTCCTTCGCCTACTTCTCTACAATGAAATGTAGCAAGTACTTTCTGTGGATTTTTTGGATCACAAATCCTTACATCTTCATTTATCCTTGGCTTCTCTTCTACATCTCCTGATCTTATTATTAAAGATGACCAATTTACAATTCTTGTTGCTAAATGCTCTATTTCGATTTTTGAAAGGATATAATTAGCATTGCCGCTACCTTCATTCTGTGCCTGCACAAGTATTGCGTAAAATGCATTCATTGTTAGTCCTTCACCATTCCCCTGGTGCATAATGTTGACATATCCATTCCGCAGAGACATTCTAGGGGCTCCAGATTCCCCAGGATCTGTTGTTTGAGAAAAGACAAAATTTCCTGGCATAGCATAAGGTTTACTCTCAGAAGTAAAAAGCTTTACATACTTATTTAAAGATAAACCTTCTGTTTTATGATACATTTGAATCGATTCCTCTACATCGCTGTCTGAATCTAAAGAGACTGGATTGAATCGGCCTCCTTCCACCCATAAGACAGCGAAATCTAGCCCACAATACCTAATTCCATCAAAAATAAGTTTCCCTGTTCCAAAAGTTCCTCTGATCTCTCTTTCTTCTAAACAGTGTCGACATGTCAGTAGAAGATCTGGAGCTATGGCAAAACAATTTCCTTGAAACGAGCCCCAGCTTCCGTAAATAGGGTAGGTTGCACAATAAAGATTGTCTATAAAAGCTCTTATAGTATCGTCTTGCATCGATTTGTATTCACCAACTCGCATTTCTGCTTTATTGAACTCATTATTGTCGGGGTAAGGAATGGAATAAGGCTGTAAGCCACTGGAAATCGGCCACATATTAATATCCTCCTCAAAAAAATTTATTTAATTTTAGACTATTACATTTAATGCTTAACTATTTTTATTTTTTTGATTACTAAATCATTTAAATTTGTTTTTTAACAATTTTAAATTAAAAAAATATCTGTAAAAGTAAATAGATATCATACTTCAAATTAAAATTAACATTTTAAAATTGGGATAATAGTAGATGAGAAGAATTTCAACATTTTGGAAGTGTTCATTCAAACCATTTGACCCATCTTGAATCTGTCAAAATCTGCGTAAATAACCTGAATTTTGAATTTATCTCTTTGATAATAAATAAGAAGAATAAAATTTAAATGACAAAGGACCTCTGCATCATTTAAAACATTTGTTTTCCCAAGCTAATGTTTAATATGACATGAGAGGTCAAAATGGAT
>NZ_BCPZ01000022.1:0-150 GCF_001950615.1 Candidatus Protochlamydia sp. W-9 | reverse complement strand
ATGCAATTTAAACCCGAAAAACCACCCTGAAGTTGTTTTTCCTCTTTTTGCTAAACCTTTAAAGACCTTGTTTCTTTTTATGCGTTTATTGTGGCAAACATCTATCGACGTAGAATCAATAAAAGCAATTCCTGTGATTTCTCCTCTTTT
>NZ_BCPZ01000021.1:0-160 GCF_001950615.1 Candidatus Protochlamydia sp. W-9 | reverse complement strand
TTGTTGAAAAAAGGCCTCTTTTCTGTTAGAAAATTTTGTTTTCCAGAATAAAAACTCAAGAAAGAGGCCAAAATGAGTGAGATAGAGATGATCAAACTGTTTTGTCTTGTGGGTGATTTTTCTAATCAATTTCACCAAATGTGTTCCCAAAAACAAATGG
>NZ_BCPZ01000020.1:0-140 GCF_001950615.1 Candidatus Protochlamydia sp. W-9 | reverse complement strand
CATGAGATGCAATTTAAACCCGAAAAACCACCCTGAAGTTGTTTTTCCTCTTTTTGCTAAACCTTTAAAGACCTTGTTTCTTTTTATGCGTTTATTGTGGCAAACATCTATCGACGTAGAATCAATAAAAGCAATTCCTG
>NZ_BCPZ01000019.1:0-3799 GCF_001950615.1 Candidatus Protochlamydia sp. W-9 | reverse complement strand
ATCAACGATGTTGCTTTCATTCCAAGTATGTTGAGGGTGTTTAAACATTTAAAGGTTTCTCCTATTTTCATATAAAAGAGATAGATTACCAGTGATAAAGAAAAAAAGCAATGAAAAGGGAATAATTTTTTAGAGAGCAAAAATAATGTAAAAAATGGGAAAATCAAAAAAATTAAATAGAAAAAGTCGAACTAATCCATGAATAATTTTTCGTTTTGAATGAAATAAAGAAAGTAATAAAATGGTAAACAAATTTTAAAATTACTTTCAATAGTCAAAGAACATACCCAAAAATTGAAAATCAAAGGATCTCTACTCCACTCCACGGGTTCAATTAAATCAAAAATAGACAGGTTTTCAATGGAATGAAGAAATTAAAATTATTTTTAATAAAAATAAGTTATTTTGAAATCTAAATCCAATCATTTTTTGCTTTCTTTTGGAATATTAAATCATATTATTAATTTGGAAAGGTAAAAAAATTAATGGTTATTAAACTTTTTCTTAAAAAAAGAATGAATGTAGATCGGTTAATATTAGTTAATATTAACTCAGTGAAGTTTCGTTGATGGCTAGTTAAAGAAATTTCTATCATGATTATTTTATTTTCTTTAATAGAAAAATAAATCCAAATTGTTTATAATTAATCATCAGAATTTGGTTTTTGACTCTGATAAGCTAAACTAATTAAAGATCAGAAATTAGGTTTAAGTGTTTTTTTTAACAAAAATAGAATACACCTAAGATCCTTCTTTGTTCGATTCATATCACCCAAAATTTATGAAAACATTAGTTATGAAATTTGGTGGGGCCTCTGTAGCTTCTCCGGAGCATTTTGCTCGCATTGCTGATCTAATTATTGAACGTCAATGTGTTTTCCCACGTTTAGTGATTGTTGTCAGTGCTATGGGACAAACGACGAACGAATTGATTAAATTAGCTCATCAGGTGCACCCAAATCCTCCTCAGCGTGAATATGATATGTTAATTAGTGCGGGAGAGCGAATTAGTATGACTCTACTTGCTATGATCCTTTGCCGTAAAGGTAAAAACGCAGTAAGTTTTACTGGAAGTCAATCAGGAATTTTAACTTGTTCTCAACATACTAGTGCTCATATTATTGATGTACGTCCTCAAAGACTGATTCAGACTTTAGAACAAGGTAAAATTGTTATAGTGGCGGGCTTTCAAGGAGTTAGTCAAGATAAAGAGGTAACAACTCTTGGAAGAGGGGGGTCTGATACATCAGCAGTAGCAATTGGAGTGGCTTTGAAAGCTGAAAAAATAGAGTTTTATAAAGATGTGTTAGGAATATATAACAAAGATCCTAAAATGTATAGCGATGCCATCTGCTATCCAACTCTTAATTATCAAGAAGCTTTGACAATTGTCAACCAAGGGGCCAAAGTTTTACATGCGAGAGCTATTAAACTTGCAGAGAAAAATGGCATGCCTTTGCATGTACGTTCATTTATTTCGAGGCATGATCAAGGAACTTGGATTACGAGTGTTGATTGTAAAAAATCGATAAATCCAGTTTATGAAATCTCTTAACAATAATATGAAAAAACGGTCTAAACTTACTATTACTCCTCTTTTTGAATTTTCCGAAAATGATGAAATGATGAAAAATAATTATCGGGAAATTATTTTACATGGATTAACAAAAGTACTTCCCGAAGATTTTTTTGAATACAAAGAAACGGAGGAAGAAACAAGAGAGTATCAAAAGAATTTTTTTCGCCAATTAAATCCTTTGGTGACATGCTCTGATAATAAAAAATTTCCGGGCTCTTTATCTTTTTTTGCTTTATCAAAATTTCGTTCTAATTCCTTTAAGTTCTTTTTCAAAATGATTAGTCATTGGTTACTTCCAGATGAAAGTCTTAATGTCGTATTAGTTCATGCCTCAGATTTTCAATTAACAGAGTTAAGTGGCGAAATTTACACGATTTGCGAAATTATGGTCAGTGTAAAATCGGTATCTGAATTTGAAGAGATATGCAAACATTTTCCCATCATCAGCACAGAAATAGCCTTGGGAATGCAATCAGAATTTTATGCGCAAAAAATATTAGAAATTAAAGGATTATCGGCTGACGATAAAACAACCTCAATTCGTCGTATGATTGCTCATTTAGTTAAACGTTTTCCTCACATTTATGGGGCGGATGTGTTTACAGAAATGCAACATTTATTAGTTACGTGTCGAGATGATTTTAAAGCAATCAGGCAACCTCGTCACTTAAGTCGGATCATAAGTATTCAATATTTGTTTAGAAAATCTTTAAGAGAAGCAATTAAGAAAAGATCTCATCGTCGTCATTTAAGTTTAAAAATATTTCGCACTTTTCTCGTAACGCCGAAAGGTCGTAAGAGGGTGTTAGGATTACTTGTTGGCATTAATTTTTTGAGAGAACAAGAAACATTTGGTGAAAAACATTTACTAAAAGCTATTCAGCATTATTTACCATCTTCTCAATCAGTTGAGCAATCATTTTTTATCAATAAACTTGGATCAGAAAATATTGGAATTTCCTATTTAGAAATAGAAAAAAAAGACGGCAGTGATTTTACAATTTTAGAAATTCGTAAACTGCGAAAAGAGCTTCCGCATAATTTAAAAAATCGTATTGAGCATAAGCAACATCCGATTTTTATGCCACGAAATGAAGAGGAAGTAATTCGGAATATGTTGATTTTGACAAATCAAATCAAATATTTACGAGACATTCCTCAAGTGTTTATTACGTTTGATGAACAAGCTTATTCGCACCTTTATTTTACTGTCATTTTAGCACGCGTATTAAAACCAAATTCAGAAAGTTTGACAAAGTTATTTCAATCTTATGAAATATCAGTTGAATATATCCCTGATAGAACGAAAATCACAGGGCACATACGTAAAAAACATCCTAAAGAAGCGTCGGTATTTCGTTTAAAAATTTTGAAAGATGCATTTTTGCGGGCTGATCACTCAATCGATTTGTACAAAGCGAGGCAGGCTGTTGTAGGAGAGCTATCAAAGGTGGTTGGAGAGGTTAGAGACTATAATGGAGGAATGATTTCCAAGCAACATGAGCAACTTGTATTGATTCATAAATTACTTAAAGATACAAAAGATTACGACGAGTTATTATTAGAAAACTTTTTCTATTCATTAGCCCCTGATATTATTCGTACTTTAATCGATCCGCAAGCTTTCAAAACTTTGTTTTTGATGTTACTAGAAGGTTTAAAAAGCTATAAACATGAAAGCTATTATCTGAAATTTTATCATGAACCTTCTACTGCTTTTGCAATGATTATTTTAGAAGATCCTCTTATAAAAGAAAGAATTTATAGAGCTGTTCACGATCTGCATGTTCCTCATACAGAGCTTGCATACGCTTATACAAAAACAAGCGGAAATAATTGTATTGGGTATATTTGTTGTTCGCAAGATTCTAACGTAAGAGAATGTTTTTTTCAGGCAATTAAACAGGAATTACAACACTGGGAAACGAACCAACCGAAATTTCGTATATATTAGTTTATGATTTTTTTTATTAGTAAGCAATAATGTTAAATTTCTATCCTTTAAATAGAAGCTGCTTTTCCGCAATAGTTTTTTTAATATCGACTAATTAATTTACTCAATTTCATATCTTCTAAAAATTGGTTGATATATTTAAACCCTCTATAGATTAACTTAATTTAAATTAAGGAATTTATGCCAATTCTATCTGTTCGTCTTTAATAAAAATTCTATTTTTAAAAATCCTGCATTGAATGATTTCCCAATTCATTTGACGGTAAG
>NZ_BCPZ01000018.1:0-196 GCF_001950615.1 Candidatus Protochlamydia sp. W-9 | reverse complement strand
GATTAAGATCTGCTAATGCATCGAGAATGCGCATGAGTTCATTAACGGTGCTTTGCACCTCTTTTAAAT
The DNA here is from genome assembly GCF_001950615.1 of Candidatus Protochlamydia sp. W-9. Classification (NCBI taxonomy): domain Bacteria; kingdom Pseudomonadati; phylum Chlamydiota; class Chlamydiia; order Parachlamydiales; family Parachlamydiaceae; genus Candidatus Protochlamydia; species Candidatus Protochlamydia sp. W-9. Next base: position 127 of record NZ_BCPZ01000018.1, on the reverse strand, counting down.
TTTCTAACTTTTTGTACAGCGGGGTGTAACTCGCACTAGTTTGTGCAATCTCTAACCCGTTAAAAAGTTTGCCCAGCTTCTCCAATTCTTTTTCTAAAGCGGAAACTAAAGCAATTTTTTCTTGGAT